>NZ_CAJMYY010000021.1:0-173015 GCF_905220185.1 Paraburkholderia sp. J11-2
GGCTAGCAAAGTCGGACTGAACACGGCTCGACGGCTCCATATAGCAGTAGCCATAGGGCCTTCGGCCGATACCTTTCGGCTGCGCCCCAACGACGATCAGACATCGCGGCCGCGCCCATCCGAGGCGCCCCTGCTGTCCAATCCAATGGCGCGCACGGAACCGACTAGAATATGGGGTTCTCTGCACCCCAACTCACAGATTTATGCGCTCGCGAATCGCCAAACGCCTTCCTCCTGACGCCGACAAGCTCGTCGGCCTCTCGCTCGCCCTGTTCGCTTCAGGCAGCCGCACCGAAGACCGCTTCTGGGAGGCCAAGCTCGACACGCTGCTAGCGAAGGTCGTGCGCAACGGCAATCAGACTACGCTCGACGCCGCGCTCGATCATCTGCAGCAGAATCACCCGGACGCCTACGGCGCGCTTGCCGATATGGCCGAGACGCACAGCGAATCGTTCGTCGTCGAACATGAGGGCGCGCAATATGAAGCGCTGCTCGTCGCCGCGCCGGTGCTGGCCTGGACGCGCTATGTCATCCCTTCGGGCCCGCTGAAGGCCGAAGGCGCAGACGCGCTGCGCACCCATCTGCAGGCCCACGTGCTCGCGAACGGCACGCGCGTGGCGATGGCACCGTATCTCTATAGCATCGACCAGTTGCCGCGCCACCATGTCGAAACCTGGCGCCTCGCACAACAACTGACGCAGGCGGCGCTGAGCGGCGCACCGGCGAAAATCAGCTCGGGTGAGCTGCCGGAAACGTCGCCGATCCTCGCCGATCCGCGTTTCCTGCTCGCCGTTGTCGCGGCACCTGTCGGCGCCCCGCTCTTCCGCTGGCAGGAAGAGGAACACGGCTCGCGCATCGAACGCGGCCAATGCCTGGAGCAATGGGCCACCCAGGGCGGCGCCAACCTTGCCGTCGTCATGCCGGGCTGCGAATTCGAATGCCTGCTACCCGACGCCTACTACTCCGCCTGCCGCGACGCGGACGAGCGCGTGCGTCCGCACACGATCCGCACTGCCGTGCGCTACCTGCTCGACACGATTGGCGCGGGCGCGCAGGACTTGCGCGCCGTTGTCGCCGGCTTCGGCGAGCGCCGCATCGACGAATACCGCATCGGTTTCACGAAGCGCGGCAGCAACGACGTGCTGTATGGCGTTGTCTGGCCGCTTTATGGCCGCGAGAACGGCGACGCCGACATCGACGAAGAACCGACCGAAGAGAGCGTTAGCAGCGGTCCGCTCGAAGAGATCGTGGCGCTGCTCAAGGAATCGGGTATTACCGACATCCGCCGTCACGCCGGCCGCTTCGAGCCGGAATATTGCGATGACTGCGGCGTTCCGCTCTATGCGGATCCACTCGGCGAGATCGTCCACGCCGAGATGCCGGAAGATGCTGAGCCTGTACAGCCACACTTCCACTAAGACAATTCCAAAATTCCTACTTGGTCCCGCCTGTGTGCGGGACTTTTTTTTGCCCTATGTCTTATGCCTTTTGGACAGGCCGCCAGCGCCCAACCTTTTTGTCATCATGGTGCTGTTGGTCTGGTTCACCGCCGCTCAGAAGCGGTGCGCGTTGCACAACATTTCGAGAGACCGTCAACGAGAGGAGGGCATATCCATGCGGTTCGTTGTACTCAATCCGGACGCCGAACGGCGTGAAGGGCTCAAGGCGCTGTTAAGACAAATCGACCGTCGCGCACGCTTCAATGACGCGCCGGACTGGCGCAGCGCGGAGCGCGCCATGCAACGCTTCACCCCCAACCTGATCGTGATCGATTGGCACGACGGCATTCGCGCCGGCGAGCTGCGCCACTTTGTCATGCGGCACCGCAGCCTCCCCGTGGCCATCCTGGTAGACAGTGCCGAAACGCCCACGACCGTGCGGATGCTCATCGACGAAGGCGCCCGCGGCATCATCCGGCGCACAACGGACTCCATCCTGATCGTCAAGTTTCTGGAGCTGATCATGCTCGGCGGCGATCATCTACCGGCCGACGTGCTCGGTCCGTGTACGCCCTGGCCCCTGCCGCCCCGGCGCAACGCCAAGGCCGCTGCACAGGCACGCAAGGTGCGCCCGAAGGTCAACCTGTCGCCCCGGCAGGAGCAGATCCTGCGCTGCGTCCACATGGGCAATACGAACAAGATGATCGCTAGAGCGCTCGGCATCAGCGAGGGTACGGTGAAAGTCCATCTCACCAGCATCTTTCAGCAGCTCGGCGCGCCCAATCGCGCGGCGGCCGTCGCGATCTATAACGGATTGCTCGCAAACCAGCTGCAGGTGCTGCGCTCGCAGTGCGAACGGCCGGCGAAGCCCAGGCACGGCGAACACGGCCCCGTGCCGTTGCGCGCACGCGAGCCTCTGGCGTTTCGCTATCCGTTGCTGGCAGGCGACAGTGTGGAGGCGCTGCCCGTCGCCGCGGAGCCGCAGGCGCCTTACGGCGACCCTGCCGCGGCGCAGCAGGAGCGCCCCATCGAGGCCGACGAGGCCGACGAGAGTACTGACGAGGAAGCCCTGGTGCTCGCTCGCGCACACGTCTTGCCCTCCAACGAGTAATATGAAGCACATGGGGTTCCTATTTACGCCGCTTCCGCTCTGGGTTGCTATCGGTGCCTGGGTTGTCACCGTGGGGCTGCTCGCGCTCGCGTTGTGGAAGAACCCCTTCAAGCGTCTTCAGGACGCAACGCTCCAGCACGTGTGGCTCGCGATCGTCGTCGCGATCTCCGTGCTGTGGGCGAGCAATGCGTGGCTCGAAGACGGCACCGTGCTGCACCTGCTCGGCGCCACGCTCGTGGTGACGCTATTCGACTGGGGACTGGCGCTTGTCGCCATGGGCGTCGTCGTGGGGCTCGCCGCGCTCATCTTCGACGCCACCTGGGAAGGTGTCGCCCTCACCTTCCTGATATTCGGCGCGTTCCCTGTCGCGATTTCGGCGTTGTTGCAACGCGCCTGCACCGCGTGGCTGCCGCGCAACCTCTTCATGTTCATCGTCGGCCAGGGTTTCGTGTCGCCGGCCATCGCTGTTTCGGCGGCGGCTTATCTCGCGCTCGGCACCCATGTCGCGCTCAACGGTGGATCGGCGATCACCGTGCCCGCGGGTTATGCGTTCAGCGTATTTCTGCTCGCTTCGGGTGAAGCGTGGTTCACGGGCATGGCGACGGCGTTGATCGCCGTCTACCGGCCGACCTGGGTCACCACCTACGACGTGCGCCGCTATCGGTTGGGCGGCCCGCGAACCTGAGCCGCCGCTTCGATCGAGAGCCCCGCCGCCAGCAACGCAATGACGGGCGCGACGACACGTCGCGATCGGCGGGCGGCGCATACGTAGCAGCACTTGCGCCGATCCCTCCGTTCAGGCAGAAGAAAATAATTGTTTCCGGATTGAACTCAACCCGGCTGTGCCGCATCTTACGGTGCCTGACGTCACACCCTCTTCTCTAGCAAGCAGATGGACTGCAATCATGCATCCCGCCGGCTGTTGTTCGTCGCCGGTCAACTGGCGGCGTGTGCCGCGAGCCTCATGCTCATCGCCGCGCCAGCCGCGCGGGCCGATCAACTCGAGCAACACAACGATCTTGTTAATCAGTTCGTCACCCGGATGCACGCGGACCCGCTGGTCGCGGATTGCGCGGCGCACGGCGATTTCGTAGCAAACACGTCGGCGGCGCTCGATCACGTCGAGTTTCCGCCAAGTTCGTTCGACAGTGCACACGCAAGCGTGACGCCGTGGAACGACTCGTTCGACGAAGGCAAGCAGCGCGTGAAGGTCGACACGATCGTGACCGTCGACGGCATTGGCATTGCCAAGGACAGCGGCAACGCGCCCTACGATCTGAAATTCCGCTGCGGCTATGTCGGGCAGCAGATGCTCGCGTTTAGCTGGAACGATCCCGTCCCGCTAGCGCACGCACGCGGCGCGCACGGCACCGCACCGCAAAGCGGCGCACACGCAAAGGGCAAGCATTCGACCAAGAAGGCCACCGGCAAGGGTTCGAAGAAGACGGCGCCGAGCAAGTCGAGCCATAGTTCGTCGACGAGCGGCACGAAGTCCGCCAGCAAATCGACGAAATCGACAACGAAATCCACTGCAAAGAAAACAACTTCAAAGAAGACGACGGCTCACTGAAAGTCGTTGGCGTTCTCGATGCAAAAAGGGGGAAGCGGCCTGGCCGTTTCCCCCTTTTTTATGCGCCGTGGCAATGACGCCGTTACGCAAACGTCTCCACGTGATGCAATATGGCCTGCAACATCGCAGCGCCGAGCGCGGCGCTACGCTCACCGTTCCAGCCTACGCGTTCGTCGGGCAGATTGGCGTTGTCCTTGAACGGCATTTCAAGGGTGAGGGACAGGCAGCCATAGCGATGGCCGATGTACTTCGACGCGAGTTTGAGCGCATCTTCGCGATAGCGGCTCGCCTCGTAGCCGTGCTGGTCCTGGAAGTCCGGGCTCGCCACCTTGAACGCCTCGATGAACGCCTTCTGCTCCGTGCGTTGCTGATCGGTAAAGCCCGGCAGCATTTCAGAGCCCGCCACGAATACATAAGGCAGCGTCTCGTCGCCGTGGATGTCGAAGAAGAGATCGACGCCGGTGGCTTCGATCGCATCGCGCACGACCAGCACCTCGGGGCTGCGCTGCGCGTCCGGCTCCATCCACTCGCGGTTCAGGTTCGCGCCCACGGCGTTGGTGCGCAAATTGCCGTGCACGCTGCCGTCCGGATTCATGTTCGGCACGATATGGAACACGGCGCGGTCATACAGCTTGCGCGCGACCGGATCGCCTGCCCAGTCGCCCCAGCCGGCGAGCCGCTTGACGAGGCCTTCCACGAACCACTCGGCCATGCTCTCACCTGGGTGCTGACGAGCGATGATCCACACGGTCTTCTTGGGCTTGCCGTCGGGCGCGGTGTCGCCCGGCATGCCGAGCGAGAGCAGCGACATGGGACGGCCTTCCACGCTCTGACCCAGCTCCGTGAGCGTGGCGTGCGGCAGTTGCTGAAGCGCGCCGAGGAACTCCGAGTGGCGCTCCTCGCTATACGGCTCGAAGTACGCATAGTAGATGCTGTCGAAGTCGGGCGTGTGATCGATGACGAGCTGCTTGCCGTCATAGCGGGTCGGCACGCGGAACCAGTTCACGCGGTCGTAGCTCGCCGCGGCCTGGTAGTTGCGCCAGCCCTCGGGAAACGCACAGGCCGACGCATTTTCGAACGTCATCACGCAACGTTCGCCGCGCACGCCCGACACGCGGAAGTAGAACCATTGTGCGAACTCGGACTGGTTGTCCGAGCGCACGCGCAGACGGATGTCGTCGGCGCGCTCGCTCGACAGAACCTCGATCGCGCCCGCATCGAACTGGCTGGTGATGGCAATCGTCATAGTCTTTTCCTTCCGGCTTGCTTGTTCACTTACTCGGCAATGCGCCGACGAAATACATAGGTCGAATCGTTCGATGCATCCGCATCGAATGCATAGCCTTCCACGTCGAACGCCTTGAGCGCTTCGGGGTCGGCCACGCGGTTCTCGACGGCGTAACGCGCCATCAACCCGCGCGCGCGCTTCGCGTGGAAGCTGATGATCTTGTAGCGCCCGCCCTTCCAGTCTTCGAATACCGGTGTGACGACGGGCACGGCGAGCTTCTTCGGCTTCACGGCCTTGAAGTATTCGTTCGACGCGCAGTTCACGAGCACGCTCGCGCTTTTCGACGCGACTTCCCGATTGCGCTCGATCTGTGCGTTGAGCGCGTGCGTGATGCGCTCGCCCCAGAACGCATAGAGATCCTTGCCGCGCGCGTTTTCGAAACGCGTGCCCATTTCGAGACGATAAGGCTGAAGCAGGTCGAGCGGACGCAGCAAGCCATAGAGTCCCGAGAGCACGCGCACATGCTGCTGCGCATAGTCGAGATCCGCGGTCGAGAGCGACTTCGCGTCGAGGCCTTCATAAACATCGCCGTTGAACGCGAGCACCGCTTGTTTCGCGTTGGTCTGGCTGAACTGCTTCGACCAGTCGGCGTAGCGCTGGAAATTCAGGCGCGCGAGCGGGTCGGAAATGCTCATGAGCGACCCGATCTGCTGCGGCGAGAGGCGGCGCAGGCCCGCGATCAGCTCGGCCGCGTCGTCGACGAAATCGGGGATGGTGTGGGTTTCGATGTGCGCCGGCGTGTCATAGTCGAGCGATTTGGCCGGCGACAGAACGATTATCATAGAGGCTTGCAGGCACGATGTGCCGATGTTCAAAGGCGAAAGCCCGATTGTAGCGAATTCACGAATGACCGGCCTCACGCCCCCAACCGCAACCTCCCTCTCGCCGGCCTCCGCTGCCGCGCTTCCCGTGGTTCTCGACTCCAACGTCTGGCTCGATATTCTCGTGTTCGACGACCCGCACACGCGCCCCATTCGCGTGGCGCTCGAGCGCGGAGCGATCCGGGCGCTGATCGACGAACGCTGCCGTGCGGAACTGGCCCACGTGCTCGACTATCCGCAGTTCGCCGGCCGCGGCGTCGCGAAAGCGGACGCACTCGCCGCGCTGGCCGGGCTCGTTGCGCTGATCGAGTTGCCCAAGCTTGCCGCCGATGCGCGGCCCCTGCCCCAATGCCGCGACCGCGACGACCAGAAATTTCTGGAACTGGCGCGTGCAAGCGGCGCGCAGTGGCTCGTCTCGAAGGACCGCGCGGTGCTCAAGCTTGCGAAGCGCGTGGCGCGCGATTTCGGCTTTCGCATCGCGACGCCCGACGCGTTCGTCGCCGAATGCGTGCAAGATGCCGCTCAAGCCGCGCAGGCCTGATCTCCGCGTTGCGACGCCCGCGCCCGACCGGGCCACCGCAGCCGCGCCGATTTGCCTACAATCAACCTTTCCCGTCCCAACGCCCGACTTCCGCCCGCGACATGAACGCACCGCATCCCACGAAGCATTCGCAGGACACCCTGCTCACGCCCTCTTTTCCGTCGCGTCTGCCGAACGTCGGCACGACGATCTTCACCGTGATGAGCGCGCTCGCCGCTGAAAAGGGTGCGGTCAACCTGGGTCAGGGCTTTCCCGACTTCGATTGCGACCCACGCATCGTCGACGCCGTCGCGCAAGCCATGCGCGAGGGCCACAACCAGTACCCGCCGATGGCCGGCGTGGCCGCGCTGCGCGAGGCGATCGCGGACAAGATCGAGCACGTGTACGGCCGCCGCTACGACGCCAACAGCGAAATCACGGTGACGGCGGGCGCCACGCAAGCGCTGCTCACGGCGATTCTCGCGACCGTGCACACGGGCGACGAAGTGATCGTGGTCGAGCCGACCTACGACAGCTATCTGCCGTCGATCGAACTGGCGGGCGGCAAGCCCGTGTTCGTGACGCTCGAAGCGCCCGACTACGCGATTCCGTTCGACCGCCTCGCAGCGGCCATCACGCCGAAAACGCGCCTCATCCTCATCAATACGCCGCACAACCCCACGGGCACGGTGTGGCGCGCAGAGGACATGCAAAAGCTCGAGGAGATCGTGCGCGGCACCAACGTGCTGATCCTCTCCGACGAGGTGTACGAGCACATGGTCTACGACGGTCAGCCGCACGAGAGCGTCGCGCGCTATCCGGAACTGGCCGCGCGCAGCTTCATCGTGTCGAGCTTCGGCAAGACCTATCACGTGACGGGCTGGAAAGTGGGCTACGTGGCCGCGCCCGCGCCGCTCACGGCAGAGTTCCGCAAGGTGCATCAGTTCAACGTGTTCACCGTGAACACGCCCATGCAGTTCGGCCTCGCGCAATACCTGCGCGACCCCAAACCGTATCTGGAACTACCCGCGTTCTATCAGAAGAAGCGCGACTTCTTCCGCGCGGGACTCGCCAACACGCGCTTCAAGCTGCTGCCGTGCGAAGGCACCTACTTTCAGTGCGTGGACTACTCGGCGATCAGCGACCTGCCCGAAGCGGAATTCTCGAAGTGGCTCACGGCGGAGATCGGCGTGGCCGCCATTCCGGTTTCGGCGTTCTATCACGAGCCGCATGAGTCGGGCGTCGTGCGCTTTTGCTTCGCCAAGCAGGAAAGCACGCTTGCGACCGCGCTCGAGCGGCTTGCGCGACTCTGACGTGCTTCACGCGCGATGATTCCGCGAACGGCAGTGCGTTCCCGATCATCGCGCGCGATAGCGTGCGCGGCGCGTTGCCAGGCGCCGCAACGCTTACGCGTTCGCCTCAATATAGGCCTTGCGGTCGGCATTGACGCGCTGCGCCGTCGGGCGTTCGCCGATCAGCTTGAGATACGACTTCCAGTCGATGCCTGCGTCGGCGAGGAAATCGCTGCCGTACACCGCTTGCGTGGCGCGCCCCACGAGCGGCAAGCTCACGAACGCAGCAGCATCGGCCACGCCGAAGCGATCGCCCGCCACGTAAGGCGTGAACTTCGCGATCCGCTTGAAGCCCGCCACATAGCGGCGCAACCGCTTCTCCATGGTCGCCTTGACCTCCTCGGTCGCCTTGCTTCCAAAGAACGCCTCACCGTAAAGCTCGCGCGCGTTGAGCTCGAGGTGCGTCTCGATGAAGACGATCAGTTCGCGCTCCTTCGCCGCCTGCCACGGATCCGCCGCGAAGATGGGCTTTTCTGGAAAGCGCGCCGCCAGATACTCGACGATCACTTCCGATTCGCACAAAAAGCCCTGCTCCGTTTCGATGAAAGGCACCTTGCCGCCCGGCGACTGCGCGAGCAGCGCCTCTTCGAGCGGCAGCTTGTTCGGCACCTCCTCGAACGCGATACCGTGTTCGAGCAGCAGCAGCTTGACCTTGTTGTAGTAATTCGAAAGCGCGAAACCGTGCAGCTTGATCATCCTCATTGCCTCCTTGAGCGGGGCAGTTCCCTTACCGAAACCGCCGAACCGTTTTCATAAAATTGTACGACCGTGCTATTCTAGGCCAATCATGGAGCCAGGCTTCCAATGACTTCACATCATTTCAACATTGAGACAATCGGCATCGTCGGCACCGGTGCGATGGGCCGCGGCATTGCGCAGATCGCCGCGCAGGCGGGCCTCGCGGTGCGCCTCTACGACACGAACCCGCAGGCGGTCACCGCCGCGCGCGATCATCTCGCCGACACCTTCGCGAAACTCGCGGCAAAAGGCAAGCTCGACGAGCCCGCCGCCAAGGCCGCGCTCGAACGCGTGACCGGCGCGCACACGCTCGACGAACTCGCGGCCTGCGATCTCGTGATCGAGGCGATCGTCGAGAATCTCGAAGCCAAACGTACGCTGTTTCGCGAACTCGAAACCGTGGTGAGCGAGCGCTGCCTGCTCGTCTCCAACACCTCTTCCCTCTCGATTACCGCCATCGCCGCCGCGTGCAGCGACCCGTCGCGCGTTGCGGGCTATCACTTCTTCAACCCCGTGCCGCTCATGAAGGTGGTCGAAGTGATCGACGGGCTGCGCAGCGATCCCGCCGCCGGCGACGCGCTCATGGCGCTCGCACGCCGCATGGGCCACACGCCGGTGCGCGCGAAGGATATGCCCGGTTTCATCGTCAATCACGCGGGCCGCGGCATGAACACCGAGGGCTTGCGCGTGGCGGGCGAAGGCGTGGCGAGCTTCGTCGAAATCGATCGCATCATGCGCGAGCAGGCGGGCTTCCGGCTCGGACCGTTCGAGCTGCTCGACCTCACCGCGCTCGACGTGTCGCATCCGGTGATGGAGTCGATCTATCACCAGTTCTATGAGGAGCCGCGCTTCACGCCGTCGCCCATTACGGGCGTGCGGCTCGCGGGCGGGCTGGTTGGCCGCAAGGCGGGCGAAGGCTTCTATCGCTATGTCGATGGCAAGCAGCAGGTGCCCGACGAACCCGCAGCGCCCACTGCGCTGCCCGCGCGTGTCTGGGTGAGCCGCCGCAACGCCGCCGCGCGCGACGCCGTAATCGCGCTTGCGTCGAAAGCCGGTGTGGCCATTGACGAAGGCGATACGCCCGCCGCCGACGCGCTGATCGTCGTCGCGCCACTCGGCCTCGACGCCACGACGGCCGCGCTCGAGGAACAACTCGACGCGCGCCGCGTCGTCGCCATCGATACGCTGTTTCCGCTCGACGCAGCAAAGCGCCGCACGCTGATGACAACGCCCGCCACTACACGCGAAGCACGCGACGCGGGCCACGCGCTCTTCGCCGCCGACGGTGTGCCCGTCACGGTGATTCGCGATTCGACGGGCTTCGTCGCGCAGCGCATCGTCGCGACGATCGTCAATATCGGCTGCGATATCGCGCAGAAGCAGATCGCAACACCGCGCGACATCGACCTCGCGGTTACGCTCGGGCTCGGTTATCCGCGCGGCCCGCTCGCGCTCGGCGACGCGCTGGGCGCACGCACGATCCTCACGATCCTGCGCAACATCCACACCGTGCTCGGCGATCCGCGCTATCGCCCGTCGCCGTGGCTCGCGCGACGCGCACAGCTCGGCCTTTCGCTGACGCAAAGCGACGCAGCAGACATCAACGCATCGAACGAGGCACCGCAATGAGCGCCGAACTCCGTAGCACCCGCCCGCAAGGCCACGAATCGACACTCGTCCTCACGCTGTCGAATCCCGGCGCACGCAACGCGCTGCATCCCGACATGTACGCTGCGGCCATTGAAGCCTTCGATGCCGCCGAGCGCGACCCGTCGCTGCGCGCGATCATCCTGACGGGCGCCGACAATTTTTTCTGCGCGGGCGGCAACCTGAACCGCCTGCTCGAAAACCGCGCGAAGGACCCTTCGGTGCAGGCCGCCAGTATCGACCTGCTCGGCGCCTGGGTCACCGCCATGCGCCAGTCGAGCAAGCCGATCATCGCAGCCGTGGAGGGCGCGGCCGCCGGCGCGGGCTTCTCGCTCGCGCTCGCTGCCGACCTGCTCGTCGCCGCCGATGACGCGAAGTTCGTCATGGCCTATTCGCGCGTGGGTCTGACGCCCGACGGCGGCGGCTCGTGGTTCCTCGCGCGCTCGCTGCCGCGCTCGCTCGCGTTCGAACTGATGGTGGAAGGCAAGCCGATCGGCGCGGCGCGCCTCGCGGAACTCGGTGTGGTGAACCGGCTCGCGAAACCGCAAACCGCGCTCGACACGGCGCTTGCCTGGGCCGACGAGCTGACGAAGATCTCGCCGAATTCGGTGGCGCGCATCAAGGGTTTGACGAACGCCGCGGACACGCAACCGCTCGAAGCGCAGCTCGCCGCGGAGCGCGACAGTTTCGTCGCGTCGCTCCATCACCGCGACGGCCTCGAAGGCATTACCGCGTTCCTCGAAAAGCGCGCGCCTGTGTACAAGTAGAGAAGCGCGAACGCGGCGATCCACAGGAGAATCAGGAAAAGGGAGACGAACATGGCGCAAGCCACCCCGGATGGAGACACGCAAAAACCCGCGCAAACGCGCACCGACTACTCGGCGTTCGAAGGCACGCGCCCGGTTGCCGAGCGCCAGCGCTTCGACACCGAGGCGCTGAGCGCCTGGCTCACCGCTCACGTGGAAGGCTTCCAGGGCCCGCTTGCGATCGAGCAGTTCGCCGGCGGCCAGTCGAACCCGACGTTCAAGCTCGTTACGCCCGGCCGCACCTACGTAATGCGCGCCAAGCCAGGCCCCAAGTCGAAGCTGCTGCCCTCGGCGCACGCGATCGAACGCGAATACCGCGTGATGGATGCGCTCGCCGCAACAGACGTGCCGGTTGCGAAGATGCTCGCGCTGTGTGAGGACGAAGCGGTGATCGGCCGCGCGTTCTATGTGATGGAGTTCGTCGAGGGCCGCGTGCTCTGGGACCAGTCGCTGCCCGGCATGACGCGCGAGGAACGCGGCGCGATCTACGACGAGATGAACCGCGTGATCGCCGCGCTCCACAACGTGAAGCCCGATGCCGTGGGCCTTGCAGACTACGGCAAGCCCGGCAATTACTTCGCACGCCAGATCGATCGCTGGAGCCGGCAGTATCAAGCGTCGGAAACGGAACGCATCGACGCCATGCATCACCTGATCGAATGGCTGCCGAAGCACATGCCGGACGATGCGGGTTCGCGTGTGTCGGTCGTGCATGGCGACTATCGCCTCGACAACCTGATCTTCCACCCGCGCGAGCCGCGCGTACTGGCCGTGCTCGACTGGGAGCTCTCCACACTCGGCGACCCGCTCGCCGACTTCTCGTATCACTGCATGGCCTGGCACGTCGATCCCGCTCAATTCCGCGGCATTGCCGGGCTCGACTGGCAGGCGCTCGGCATTCCCGACGAGGTCCAGTACGTCGCGCGCTATTGCGAGCGCACCGGCCTCGAGATTCGCGGCGACTGGAACTTCTATCTTGCCTACAACATGTTCCGGATCGCGGCGATCCTGCAGGGCATCATGAAACGCGTGGTGGACGGCACCGCCGCGAGCGCGCAGGCAATCGACGCAGGCCGGCGCGCCAAGCCCATGGCCGAACTCGCCTGGCGCTACGCGCAGAAAGTTCGCTAAAACAAGCACGACTTACTTTTCACTGTCACTGCATCGCATTGCGAGGTCACCGATGAATTTCGATTACTCCCCGAAAGTGCAGGCGCTGCGCGAGAAACTGCTCGCGTTCTTCGACGAACATATTTATCCAAACGAGGCGGTCTTCCACGAGGAAGTCGAGCGCAATCGTGCGAACGGCAACCCGTGGGTGCCCACGCAGATCGTCGAGCAGTTGAAGGAGAAGGCGCGCGCGGCCGGGCTATGGAACCTGTTCCTGCCCGCCTCCGAACGTGGCGCGGGCCTCACGAACCTCGAATATGCGCCGCTGTGCGAAATCATGGGGCGCGTGCACTGGGCGCCCGAAGTGTTCAACTGCAGCGCGCCCGACACCGGCAACATGGAGACGATCGAGCGCTATGGCAGCGAGGCGCACAAGCAGCAATGGCTCGCGCCGCTGCTGGCAGGCCAGATCCGCTCGGCCTTTCTGATGACCGAGCCCGACGTGGCCTCGTCGGATGCGACGAACATCCAGACGCGCATCAAGCGCGACGGCGACGACTATGTGATCAACGGCACGAAGTGGTGGTCGTCGGGCGCGGGCGACCCGCGCTGCGCGATCTATATCCTGATGGGCAAGACCGATCCCGACGCACCGCGCCATGCACAACAGTCGATGATCCTCGTGCCCTCGGACACGGCCGGCATCACCGTGCGCCGCCCGCTCACGGTATTCGGCTACGACGACGCACCGCACGGCCATATGGAAATCACGCTCGAAAACGTCCGCGTGCCCGCATCGAATATCCTGCTGGGCGAAGGACGTGGCTTCGAGATCGCGCAAGGTCGCCTCGGGCCGGGCCGCATCCATCACTGCATGCGCCTCATCGGCCTGGCGGAACGCGCGCTCGAGTTCATGGCGAAACGCGCGCTCTCGCGCGTGGCCTTCGGCAAGCCGGTCGCCCAGCAGACCGTCACCCAGGAGCGCATTGCAGAAGCGCGCTGCATGATCGAGCAGGCACGCCTGCTCACACTCAAGACGGCATACATGATGGACACCGTCGGCAACAAGGGCGCGCGCGGCGAGATCGCGATGATCAAGGTGGTCGCGCCGAACATGGCCTGCCAGGTGATCGACTGGGCAATGCAGGTGCACGGCGCGGCGGGCGTGAGCGGCGACTTCCCGCTGGCCTACTCGTACGCTTCGGCGCGCACGCTGCGCTTCGCGGACGGCCCCGACGAAGTCCACCGCAACGCCATCGCCAAGCTCGAATTCGCGCGCTACATGGACGCGGGCGCGGCGTCGCGCGTGGAAATGCCGGTTACGCGCTCGTAAGCCCACAAGTGCAGCAGGGGCGCTTGGCCGCCCTCTGCGAGCGACGCCGATCTATGCTAATTTGCGCCAGATCCGGCGTCGCGACAGTCTCTCGCGGCGCCTTCCTTCCTGGTGCCAAGGAGCCACGATGATCGACGTCTACAGCTGGGCCACGCCGAATGGTCACAAAGTCCATATCATGCTCGAGGAAACCGGCCTCGAATACCGGGTGCATCCGGTCGATATCGGTGCGGGCGACCAGTTCAAGGCCGAATTCCTCGCCATCAGCCCGAACAACAAGATTCCCGCCATTACCGACTCCGAAGGTCCGCGCCGTGCCGACGGCCAGCCGTTTTCGCTGTTCGAGTCGGGCGCGATCCTGATTTATCTCGCAGCGAAAACGGGGCGCTTCATGCCCGAAGACCTCGCCGCGCGCTACGACGTGCTGCAATGGGTGATGTTCCAGATGGGCGGCCTCGGCCCCATGCTTGGCCAGGCGCACCACTTCCGCATCTACGCGCCCGAGAAGATCGACTATGCGGTCAATCGCTACACGAACGAAGCCAAGCGCCTCTACAACGTGATGGAAACGCAGCTGGAAAAGACCGAATATCTGGCCGGCGACGAGTACACCATCGCGGATATCGCCGCTTTCCCGTGGACGCGCTCCTGGCAAAACCAGGGCATCGATCTCGATTCGCTGCCCAACGTGAAGCGCTGGCACGAGGCGATCGCCGCGCGGCCTGCGGTCAAGCGCGGCGTCGAAGTGCTTGCGAATGCGCGCAAGCCGCTCATGGACGAAAAAGCGAAGGAAATGCTCTTCGGCGCGACGCAATACGCCAAGCACTGATTACGCTGAAACCCGGCAAAACGAAAGGGGCGCCCGCTTTGCAGCGGAGCGCCCCTTTTTTGTTGAGCACGCAACCGCTTCAGAAGTAATGCCGCGTGATGAACTCCGCCACGCATGCGGGACGTTCGCTCTCCTCACGCTCGATGCTCACATCCCACACGACCTGCACGCCGCCGCGTTCCACGTCGCTCACTTCCTTCACCGCGATACGCGCACGCACTTTCGCGCCCACAGGCACCGGCTGCGTGAAGCGCACGCGGTTGAGCCCATAGTTCACGCCCATGCGCTGGCGCATATGCAGCGTTCCCCCGAGCAGCACAGGAATCAGCGAAAGCGTGAGAAAACCGTGCGCAATCGGGCCGCCGAACGGCGACTCGCGGCGCGCCCGTTCGGCGTCGACGTGGATCCACTGGTGGTCGCCCGTGGCATCGGCGAAACCGTGCACGTCCGCCTCACTCACTTCGCGCCAGCCGCTCACGAGCGGCCCCGCACCGATCAGCGCGCGCAATGCCGCCGCGTCGGCAATCTGCGTGACGTCTCCTTCACTCACGATGCACTCCCCGGATGGCGAAGGCCGAAGAGCGCCTTCGAACGCACGACCACGATCAGTTCGCCGTGCTGGTTATGGCCTTCCCACTGCGTTTCGACGATGCCGCGATCGGGCTTGCTCGCCGAAACGCGCTTGCTCAATATCGTGTTCGTCATCGTGAGCGTGTCGCCGACGCGCGTGGGCTTGAGCCAGCGAATCTCGTCGACGCCGGGCGAGCCCATTGAGGTCGAGTCCTTCAGGAAGTGACGCACGAGCATGCCCATCATGACCGAGCAGGTATGCCAACCGCTCGCGACGAGGCCGCCGAACATCGACGCTTCGCCACCGGCCTCGCTCACGTGGAATGGCTGCGGATCGAACTGCTCCGCGAAATGCACCACCTCGTCGCGGCCAAACGTGTGCGAACCGACCGCATAGCGTTTGCCCACTTCGAGATCTTCGAAACTCAAACCCATCCATTTTCTCCGCTGATGTTGCTCGCTGCCGCCGCGCGTTACGCTGCCTGCGCGAAACCGGGCAGCGAGGCGAAGCGTTCAAGATGATGATCGACATCACCGAGCGTCGTTTCGATAATCGCGAGACGCTTGAACAAGTGCGCGGCCGCCACTTCGTTGGTGACGCCCATGCCGCCGTGCAGTTGCACGGCCTGCTGGCCGATGAAACGCGCCGCCTGGCCAACGCGCACCTTCGCCGCCGAAATCGCACGGCGCCGCTCGTCGGCGGATTCGCTACTGTAACGCGCGGCAGCGAGATAAGTCAGCGAGCGGGCCTGTTCCGCGTGGATCAGCATCTCGGCCATGCGGTGCTGCAGCGCCTGGAAGCGCGCGATCGGCACGCCGAACTGCTGGCGCGTTTTCGTGTACTCGACCGTGGCGTGGTTGAGCGCGTCCATGGCGCCCACGGCTTCCGCGCACAGCAGGAACGTGGCGTAGTCGGCAATCTTTTCCCACGTCGTCGCGCCCGCGCTTGGGTCGCCAAGACGACGCGCAGGCGCTTCCTTGAAGGTCAACGTTGCCGCGTGCTGGCCGTCGATCGTGCGGTAGTCGCTCACCTCGACGCCCTTCGCATCGCGCGCGATAACGAAGAGCGCCACCTCGCCCGCGAACCGTGCCGGCACGATCCAGTAGTCGGCCTGGGCACCGTGCTGCACGACCGATTTCGTGCCGGTGAGCGCGAAGCCGTCGCCGGTCTCCTTCGCCTGCGTTTCCAGCGAGAACAGGTCATAGCGCGACTGCGGCTCATGGAAGGCAGCGGCAAGCTTGATCTCGCCCAAGGCAACGCGTTCGAGCAGCGCCGCATTTTCGGCGTCGGCCACACCCGTGAGCTTGAGCGCCTCGACGCCTACCGCGGTTGCCCAGTACGGCTCGATCACGAGCGCGCGTCCCAGTTCCTGCATGACGACGAGCATATCGAACGGTGCGCCGTCGAAGCCGCCCTGATCCGCCGGCACCGGCAGCGCGGTCAGGCCAAGTTCGACGAACGCGTTCCAGTGCGCGTCCGACACGCCCGCAGGCGTCTTCACGATCGCCTGGCGCGCTTCGAAGCCATAGTTCTTGTCGAGATAGCGACGCAGCGCGTCGGCGAGTTGCTGCTGCTCTTCGGTGAAGTTGAAGTTCATTGCGCCGCTCCTCAAATACCCAGAATCATCTGCGAGATGATGTTCTTCTGAATTTCGTTCGATCCGCCGTAGATCGACGTCTTGCGATAGTTGAAGTAGTACGCCGCGAGCGGCGCCGCGTCGTTGTCGCCGCCTGCCGCGTGTTCGTGCTCGCCCTCCAGGAAGGCCGGATCGAACGCCGCAGCGAGTGGGCCTATCGCATCGACCATCAGCTCGGTCAGCGCCTGCTGGATCTCCGTGCCCTTGATCTTGAGCATCGACGCTTCGGGACCGGGGCCGCGCCCGTTGGAGGCGCTCGCGATCACACGCTCGGCGGTCACTTCGAGCGCCATCAGCTCGATCTCGACGGCGGCCACGCGCGCCGCGAACACGGGATCTGCCAGCAGCGGCTTGCCGTGTTTCTTCTGCTTGAGCGCGACGCCCTTGAGGAATGCCAGTTCGCGGTTCGACGCGCCCACGCGCGCAATGCCCGTGCGCTCATGACCAAGCAGATACTTCGCGTAAGTCCAGCCGCGGTTCTCCTCGCCAACGAGATTCTCGACGGGCACCTTCACGTCTTCGAAAAATACTTCGTTAACCTCATGGTCTTCATCGAGCGTGATGATCGGACGCACGGTAATGCCGGGCGTTTTCATGTCGATGAGGAGGAACGAAATGCCTTCCTGCTTCTTGGCCGCGGGATCGGTGCGCACGAGGCAGAACATCATGTCGGCGTGCTGGCCGAGCGTGGTCCAGGTCTTCTGGCCGTTCACGACGTAGTGATCGCCTTCGCGAACGGCACGTGTGCGCAGCGAAGCAAGATCGGAACCCGAGCCCGGCTCTGAGTAGCCCTGGCACCACCAGTCGTCACCGGATAGGATGCGCGGGAGATAGCGGCGCTTTTGGGCCTCGTTGCCGTACTTCATGAGCACGGGCGCGACCATCGAAACACCGAACGGCAGCACCGGCGGCGCGCCGATGCGACCACACTCGGCGTCCCAGATGTGGCGTTGCGCTTCGGTCCAGCCGGGGCCGCCCCATTCTGTTGGCCACGCAGGCGCGGACCAGCCCTTCTTCCCTAGCAGCTTGTGCCAGCTGGCGATGTCGTCGCGCGAGAGGCGCTTGTGGTTGAGAACCTTGTCGCGCATCGCCTGAGGCAGGTTGGCCTCGAGCCAGGCGCGGATTTCGGCGCGGAATGCGTCGTCGGCGGGGGTGTAGTCCAGATCCATGCGCTATGTCTCCTGGCCGCGGCCGGTGCGAAGCATTCCTCGCGCCGCGGCGAAGACCCGCATGACATTATTGCAGCGGACCCTTCAACGCGGCCGGAACCGGCAGCGGCATCACATCGATGCCTTCTTCGACGAGAGCTTGCGCATCTTCCGCGGAAGCGACTCCACGGATGTTGCGCGACGGCGCTTCGTTGTAGTGAATGCGCCGCGCCTCCTCGGCGAAACGGTCGCCTACGTTCTCCGTCTTATCGAGGACCTCGCGGATCACACGCATCGCATGCGCCTGCCATTGCGCCGCCTGCTCCTGCGGCGACGCTTTCGGCGTTTCGCTCGCGCCGGACAGGTTCAACCGGGGCGCGGACGGCAAGCGGGTCACGTGGGTGGCGCCGCACATCGGACATTCGACCAGCTTGCGGGACAGTTGCGATTCGAAATCGTCAACCGATGCGAACCAGCCTTCAAACCGATGTCCGTCTGGACACTGTAAATCGAGGACCTTCATGGGAATCGAGGCTTGCGATGAGTTTAGCGCAAATCGTAAATTTGTGAACGACCGTTCGAAAAAATTCCTGCGGCCAGGCACCGGGATTTTCCCGGGGGTTCGATTGTAGCGCTGCTCGGGCGAGCGCGCTGAAGGTGCTTGGTGCGCGCAGAAGCGACAACGGCGGCCGCGAGGCCGCCGTTGATCGGGTGTTCGACGCAGCGGCTAGCTGTCAGCCCTGCTCCGCCTTCGCGAGCGGCCACGCGCCCGACAGCGCCTTTTCGAGCCAGAACGTACCGATGATCGTCTTCACGTCGGTGATCTTGCCCGTGCGCACCCATTCGAGCAGTTCGGGAACCGTCGCCGTGAAGGTTTCGAGAAACTCGCCGTCGTCGAGCTGCGCCGCGCCTGCCGTCAGCCCGCGTGCGAGATAGATGTCGATGAACTCGGTCGAGTACGAAATCACCGGATGGATCTGCGTGAGATAGACGTACTCGCGTGCCGTATAGCCCGTCTCTTCCTTGAGTTCGCGGATCGCGCAGGCGAGCGCGCCTTCCTGCGGATCGAGCTTGCCAGCCGGGAATTCCGTCATCACGCGCGAGAGCGGGTAGCGGTACTGGCGCTCCATCAGCACGCGGCCGTCATCGAAGAGCGGGATCACCATTACCGCGCCGGGATGCTGAACGTACTCGCGCGTGGCGTGCTTGCCGTCCGGCAACGCGACCGTGTCGCGCTTCAGGGTAAGAAAATTGCCCGCGTAGAGCGTCGTGCTTTCCATGCACGTCTCGGCGAGCGCCGGGTCGTGTTGATGATGTTCAGCCATAGTCAGCCTCGTGGGTGCTCAGAATAGTCGGGAAGCCGCGGGCGCGCCGCAAGAAGTGAAGTCGGACAGACTGCCGGCCGGACTTCCGGGACGCACAGCACGTGCCGGCCGCGGGCCGGCCACGCGCATCACGCCGGGCGGCGTTTGATGAGATATTGCCAGGTGAAGCCGGGAAACGCGAACACGACAAAAAGACTGAAGGTGATCGCGTAGAACTGCCAGCCCTGGTCAAAACGGTTGCCGGCGCGCGCCTCCAGCAGGAAGCCGAACGCACCGACCACAAAATACAGCACGATCATTTCAGCAATGCGAATCCACGCACTCTTCTTCGGTGCGCGAAGCGGCACGACGCCGAACAATCGCTGGTTGAGGAACGGCAGGTTGGCGCCCGCGAGCGCCAACAGCACGATGAACCAACCCGCTGCCGACATTAGAGCGGCAGCGTATGCGTGACGGCTTGCAGGCAGACCGACATCAGCGGGCCCGGGATGATGCCCAGCACGAGCACCGCCACACCATTGAGCGTGAGCAGCGCGCGGTTGCATGCGTGACTTTCGATCGGTGCTTCGTCCTGCGGTGCGTCGAAGTACATCAGCTTGACGATACGCAGGTAATAGAACGCGCCGAACAGCGACGTGATCACGGCGAGCACGGCAAGCCACGTGAGGCCGGCGTTCATGGTCGCTTCGAGCACGGCGAGCTTCGCGTAGAAGCCAACCGTCGGCGGAATACCGGCGAGCGAGAACATCATGAGCATCATGACGAACGCGAACACGGGGTTGCGCTGGTTCAAGCCCTTGAAGTCGTCGATCGTTTCCGCTTCGAAATCGCGACGCGAGAGCAGCATGACCACGCCAAACGCGCCGAGCGTCGTGATGAGGTAGACGATGCTGTAGAACATGGCCGAACTGTATGCGCTGGCCGCGCCCGTCGCCTTGTTGTCGACGATACCGGCGAGCAGGCCGAGCAGCACGAAGCCCATGTTCGAAATGGCCGAGTACGCGAGCATACGCTTGACGTTGCGCTGCACGATACCCGTGATGTTGCCCACGATCATCGAAAGCGCGGCGAGGATGATCAGCATCTCTTGCCAGTCCACTGCCAGCGGCAGCAGGCCCATCACGAGGAAGCGCACGGCCCACGCGAATGCCGCGACCTTCGGGCCGCCGCCGGTGAGCAGCGTCATGGCCGTAGGCGCGCCTTGATAGACGTCGGGCACCCACATATGGAATGGCACCGCGCCCATCTTGAACGCGACGCCGGCGACGATGAACACCACGCCGAACAGCAGGACGATATCGTTGATATGGCCCGACGCCACGGCCTTGAACACTTCGTTCAGTTCGAGCGAGCCGGTCGCGCCGTACAACATCGAGATGCCATAGAGCAGGAAGCCCGAAGCGAGTGCGCCCAGCACGTAGTACTTCATCGCGGCTTCGTTCGACTGAGTCGCGTCACGGCGCAGTGCAATGACCGCGTAGAGCGAGAGCGACATCAGCTCGAGGCCGAGGTACAGCGTGAGGAAGTTGTTGCCCGAGATCATTGTGATCTGGCCGAGCAGCGAGAACATGCCAAGCAGGAAGAACTCGCCCCTGAACATGTCGCGGTCTTCGAGGTACTTGCGCGAGTACACGATCGACACGGCGTAGCCGAGCGTGACCACCGACTTCATCGCGCTTGCGAACGGATCGATCACGTACATGCGCGTGAAGTAGTAGTACACGTGCGGATCGAACGCGTTCACCGCAAACCAGATACCGGCTATGACCGTAGTCAGCAGCGCGATGAAATAGGTTGTGCGACGGCCCGAAGGGCCGGTGAACGTGTCGTTGAGCCACGCGACGACGAGGCCGGTCATCACCAGCGCGTCGGGTAGCAGAGCGTTCAAAGGGGCGTTTGGCATGATCTTTTGTTCCTCCGCTCGGTATTACTGTGACAGCGGCAGTTTCGACACTGCGACGTGGGAGAGGAGGTTTTCCACGGAAACGTGCATCACATCGGTAAAGGGCTTCGGGTAGATGCCCATGAAAAGCGTAAACAGCGCGAGCACCGCAAGCATGAAGTATTCGCGACTGTTGATGTCCTTCAGCTCGCGAACATGGTCGTTCGCGACGGCGCCGAAGTACACCCGCTTGTACATCCACAACGTATAGGCCGCGCCCAGGATCAGCGTGAACGCCGCCCCGAAAGCGATCCAGAAGTTGTACTTCACGGCAGCCAGAATCACCATGAATTCGCCGACGAATCCAGAGGTGCCCGGCAGACCGCAGTTGGCCATGGCGAACAGCATGACCAGCGCCGCGAACTTCGGCATGGTGTTGACCACGCCGCCGTAGTCCGCGATATCGCGTGTGTGCATACGGTCATACAGCACACCGATGCACAGGAACATGGCGCCCGAGACGAAGCCGTGCGAGATCATCTGGATGATCCCGCCTTCCATCGCGAGCTGGCTCGACGGGCCGAACATAAAGAAGCCGAGCGTGACGAAGCCCATGTGGGCGATCGACGAATACGCGACCAGCTTTTTCATGTCCGACTGCACCATCGCCACGAGGCCGATGTAGATCACAGCGATCAAGGACAGCGTGATGATGACCGGCGCCAGGTAGTGACTCGCGTCCGGTGTGACCGGCAGCGAGAAACGCAGGAAACCGTACGCGCCGAGCTTGAGCATGATCGCGGCCAGCACGACCGAGCCGCCCGTGGGCGCTTCGACGTGCGCGTCCGGCAACCACGTGTGGACCGGCCACATCGGCACCTTGACGGCGAACGCGAAGAAGAACGCGACGAACAACAGGATCTGCGGCGTCATGGCGATCTTCGCGGCCTGCCACGAGGCGAGGTCGAAGGTCCCGGTAATGCGGTACAGGTACAGCAACGCGACCAGCATGAGCAGCGAGCCGGCCAGCGTGTAGAGAAAGAACTTGAACGCTGCGTACACACGGTTCGGTCCGCCCCACACGCCGATGATGATGTACATCGGAATGAGCGTGGCTTCGAAGAACACGTAGAACAACAGACCGTCGGCGGCGCAGAAAACGCCGATCATGATGCCCGACAGGATGAGGAACGACGCGTAATACTGCGCAACGTTCTTCGTGATGACCTGCCAGCCGGCGATCACGACGATCACGGTGATGAGCGCCGTGAGCACGACGAACCACATCGCAATGCCGTCGACGCCCAGGTGATACGCAATGTTGAACCGCTCGATCCAGACCGTCTTCTCCTCGAATTGCAGCGAAGCCGTAGTCGTATCGAAGCCCGTAACGAGCGGGATGGTGACGAGGAAACTAAGCACCGAACCGATGAGTGCGAGCCAGCGGTCCGCACTCGGATTCCGACGGGAACCCACTACAAGAACGATGATGCCGAATACGATCGGCATCCAGATCGCAATACTGAGAATCGGAGTTGCGTGCATGCGTTTCCTCGTCTTATTTTGCCTTATTTGCCGCTGAGCGTTACAAACAGGGTGAGGAGGCCAAGCATGCCAATAATCATGGCAAATGCGTAGTGGTAGATATAGCCGGATTGCAGGAAACGAATGACAGTTGCAAACCAGCCGATAAACTTGGCGCTCCCGTTTACGACGCCGTCGATCACGACGACATCGCCCTCCTTCCACAGACCGCGACCGATAGCGACTGCTCCGCGAGCGAAGACGATTTCGTTGATCTTGTCGAGGTAATACGCGTTTGCCAGCAGCTTGTAGACCGGCGCGAACGTACGCGACACGACGGTCGGCAGATCCGGGCGCTTCATGTAGAAGAACCACGCCACCACCACACCCGCGAGTGCGAGCCACACCGGCAGACCCGAGAACGCATGCGCGCCCATCGCGGCCCAGCCCTGGAATTCCTTGCCCATTTCCGCGAGCGCTTCGTGGTTCTCGCCAACGAAGATGACGTTCTGGAACGCCACGCCATGCGAGAAGAAGTCACCGAAGAGCAGCGGCTGGATCGCGAACGCACCGGCGATCACCGAGGGGATCGCGAGCAGAACGAGCGGCACCCAGATGACCCACGGCGACTCGTGCGGCACGTGCACGTGGTGTTCGTCGTGGCCATGGCCATGCCCGTGGGCGGCTTCGATCGCCATCGGCGATTCGGGATGCTTCGGACCGCGGAAGCGCTCTTCACCGTGGAACACGAGGAAGTACATGCGGAACGAGTACAGCGCCGTGACGAACACGCTTGCCACCACTGCGAAGTACGCGAAGCCCGAACCCGGCAGGTGCGAGAGCTTCACGGCGTCGATGATCGAATCCTTCGAGTAGAAGCCCGAGAAGAACGGCGTGCCGATCAGCGCGAGCGAACCGACGAGCGACGTGATCCACGTAATGGGCATGTACTTGCGCAGGCCGCCCATGTTGCGCATGTCCTGGTCGTGGTGCATGCCGATGATGATCGAACCCGCGCCGAGGAACAGCAGCGCCTTGAAGAACGCGTGCGTCATCAGGTGGAAGATCGCGACCGGGTAAGCCGACACGCCGAGCGCGACCGTCATGTAGCCGAGCTGCGAGAGCGTGGAGTACGCGACCACGCGCTTGATGTCGTTTTGCACGACGCCAAGGAAACCCATGAAGAGCGCGGTGATAGCGCCGATCACAACGATGAACGAAAGTGCCGTTTCCGAAAGCTCGAACAGCGGCGACATGCGCGCGACCATGAAGATACCGGCCGTCACCATGGTTGCCGCGTGAATCAGCGCGGAGATCGGCGTCGGGCCTTCCATCGAGTCCGGGAGCCAGACGTGCAGCGGGAACTGCGCCGACTTACCCATCGCGCCGATGAACAGGCAAATACACGCAACGGTGAGCAGGTTCCACGAGGTGCCCGGGAACGTCAGCGCGGAGAGCTCATGACCCCGCGCGAAGATGTCGTTGTAGTTCAGCGAGCCGCCGTACGCGAGCAGCAGGCCGATGCCGAGCAGGAAGCCGAAGTCGCCCACGCGGTTCACGAGGAACGCCTTCATGTTCGCGTAGATGGCGCTTTCACGCTTGAAGTAGAAGCCGATCAGCAGGTACGAGACGAGACCCACCGCTTCCCAGCCGAAGAACAGCTGCAGGAAGTTGTTGCTCATCACGAGCATCAGCATCGAGAACGTGAAGAGCGCGATGTACGAGAAGAAGCGCTGGTAGCCCTCTTCTTCCGCCATGTAGCCGATCGTGTAGATGTGGACCATCAGCGACACGAAGGTCACGACGACCATCATGAGCGCCGTCAACGAGTCGATGAGGAAGCCGACTTCGAACTTCAGGCCGCCTACCGACATCCATTCGTAGACCGTTGCGTTGAAGCTCGCACCGCCCATCACGTCGAACAACGTGATGCACGACAGCACGAACGCAATCGCGACGCCAAGAATGGTCACCGTATGCGCGCCCGCGCGCCCGACCGTCTTGCCGAACAAACCGGCAATGAGAGAACCGGCGAGTGGCGCCAGCGGGATCGCCAGCAATAAGGTTTCGTTGAGTGTTGTTGCCATAGCAGCCTGCCTTAGCCTTTGAGCTGATCGAGGTCCTCGACGTTGATCGTGTCGAGGCTGCGGAACAGAGTCACAAGAATAGCCAGACCAATCGCGGCTTCCGCTGCCGCAACAGTTAGCACGAAGAACACGAAAATCTGTCCGTGAACGTCACCGAGGTAATGCGAGAACGCGACGAAGTTCGTGTTCACCGCCAACAGCATCAGCTCAATCGCCATCAGGATGATGATGACGTTGCGCCGATTGAGAAAAATGCCAACGATCGAGATCGCAAAAAGGATCGCGCCGAGGACGAGGTAATGGGCCAGTGTCAGCATGGTTCGCTCCTTCGCGCTTAGCTCTTCGTTGCCGGTGCAGCCGCGGGTGCGGCGCTCGCGCCTGCCGCGGGCGCAGCCCCGGCTTCGGCTTGCGCCGGTTCCGCCGGCTCCGGCACTTCGACGACCGGCTGCATCTTCACGAGGCGCACGCGGTCCTGGCGACGCACGCTGACCTGCTTCGACACGTCCTGACGCTTCGAATCTTTCGGCTCGCGCACGGTCAGCGCGATGGCCGCGACGATCGCCACCAGCAGCACGAGGCCGGCGACTTCGAAGGCGAAGATGTAGTCGGTGTAGATGATCTTGCCGATCAGGTGCGCGTTCGAGATCGCGGCGGCGGCAGCCGGCGTGGTGTCGGGCACCGGCGTGCTCGTCGCGCCGTAGCCGTGCCACAGGATCAGCGCGGTTTCGATCACGATGATCGCGCCCACGATGGTCGCCACCGGGATGAAGCGCTTGAAGTCGCGGCTCAGCACGTCGATGTTGATGTCCAGCATCATCACCACGAACAGGAACAGCACCATCACCGCGCCCACATAGACGAGCACCAGCAGGATCGCGAGGAATTCAGCCTCGAGCAGCATCCAGATCGCGGCCGCGTTGAAGAACGCGAGCACGAGGAAGAGCGCAGACGCGACAGGATTGCGCGAAGTGATCACCTTCAGCCCTGACAGCGTGAGCAGCAGCGCGAAGATGTAGAACAGGACGGTCGTGAATTCCATGATTACTGGTTCATCGTTGAGGCCTTCGTGAAGCGGATTGCGCGGCGCAAACTGGCGGCCAGACCAGGGAGCGTCGCGCCGCGGCGGTCAGGCTGCGGTAACTCGCGGGCGTTCAGCACACGCGTTCCCCACAGCCGGCCCGGACCGCGGGCCGATGCAGCGTCAAACTGAAAGATCAACGGTACGGTGCATCCGCTGCCTTGTTCGCCGCGATCTGGGCTTCATAGCGATCGCCAACGGCCAGCAGCATATCCTTCGTGAAATACAGATCGCCGCGCTTCTCGCCGTGATACTCGAGAATGTGCGTTTCGACGATCGAGTCGACCGGGCAGCTCTCTTCGCAGAAACCGCAGAAGATGCACTTGGTCAGGTCGATGTCGTAACGCGTCGTGCGGCGCGTGTTGTCCTCGCGCACTTCCGATTCGATCGTGATCGCGAGCGCGGGGCACACGGCCTCGCACAGCTTGCACGCGATGCAGCGCTCTTCGCCATTTTCATAGCGGCGCAGCGCATGCAGACCGCGAAAACGCGGGGAAATAGGCGTCTTTTCTTCCGGAAACTGCACCGTGAACTTGCGCTTGAACGTGTAACGACCCGTCAGCGCGAGGCCCTTGAGCAGTTCGGTCAGGAAAAACGTCTTGAAGAAGTTTTGGATAGCGTTCATGGTTGTGTTCGCCCCTTATTTCCAGATGCTCAACGGCGACATGTACCAGAAGCCGACCACGATCAGCCACACGATGCACACCGGAATGAACACCTTCCAGCCGAGACGCATGATCTGGTCATAGCGATAGCGCGGGAACGTCGCGCGGGCCCAGATGAAAACCGACAGCAGGCAGAAGACCTTCAGCACCAGCCAGAACACGCCCGGGATGAAGTCGAGGAACGCGAACGGGGCGCTCCAGCCGCCGAGGAACAGCACCGAGGCGAGCGCCGAGATCACGATCATGTTGATGTACTCGGCGAGGAAGAACAGCGCGAACGCCATACCCGAGTAATCGATCATGTGACCCGCGACGATTTCCGACTCCCCTTCCACCACGTCGAACGGGTGGCGGTTCGTTTCGGCAAGGCCCGAGATGAAGTAGACGACGAACATCGGCAACAGCGGCAGCCAGTTCCACGAGAGGAACGTGATGCCCCAGCTCGCGAACATGCCGCGCATCTGGCCTTCGACGATCACCGAAAGATTCAGGCTGCCCGACACCATCAGCACGACGACGAGCGCGAAGCCCATCGAAATTTCGTACGACACCATCTGCGCCGCGGCGCGCATGGCGCCGAGGAACGCGTACTTCGAGTTCGAGGCCCAGCCCGCGAGAATCACGCCGTAGACGCCGATCGACGAGATCGCCATCGCGTAGAGCAGGCCCGCGTTGATGTCGCCGAGCACCGCGCCCGCCTGGAACGGAATCACCGCCCAGACCGCGAAGGCCGGCACCACCACCATGATCGGCGCGACCATGTAGATCCAGCGGCTTGCCTGCGCAGGCTGAATCACTTCCTTCAGGAGCAGCTTCAGCACGTCGGCGATCGGCTGCAGCAGACCTGCCGGGCCCACGCGGTTCGGACCGAGACGCACGTGCATCCAGCCAATCAGCTTGCGCTCCCAGAGGATCAGGTACGCGACGCACAGCAGGATCACCACCGCGACGACGAGAATGCGCACCAGTGCCCACACGGTGGGCCAGGCCACGCCGAGCAGTTGGCTGCCGCCTGCATTGATCGTATCGAACAAGCTCATTTACGCCTTCTCCACCAGCAGTTCACCGAACAGGCTGCCGAGTTGCGCACCGGCAGGCGTCGCCGCCGACACGCGCACCACCGTCGGCGCAAGATTCGCATCGCGCGTTGCAGGCGCCGTCACCGACAGATCGCCCTGGCGCACGCGCACGGCGTCGCCTTCCTTCAGGCCGAGCTGGTCGAAGTATGCCGCCGGCAGGCCGATCGCGTTCGCCACGCGGGCAGCCGTGGTGAGCTGCAGCGCTTCGCCGCGGCGCACGATGGGATCGGCGTGGTAAATCGGCACGTCGGCGATGCGTTCGAAGCGGCCTTCCGCGGCTTTCGCGAGGCTGCCGCGCGCAATCGTAGCGCTGGCCTTGTTCGACAGACGGCCTTCGAAGCTGCCGTCGCCGATTGCCTTGCGGCGCACTTCTTCAGCCGTGTCGTACTCGAAGCCCTTCGCGCCCAGCAGCGTGCCGAGCACGCGCAGGACCTTCCACGCCGGACGCGTGTCGCCGAGCGGGCGCACGACGCCGTTGAACGTCTGAGCCGTGCCTTCGGCGTTGATGAACGTACCCGAGGTTTCCGTGTACGGCGCGATGGGCAACAGCACGTCCGCGTAGTCGAGGCCCGTCTTGTACGGCGAGAACACGGCGACCATTTCGGCCTGCGCGAGCGCGGCGCGCGCGGCTGCCGGGTTTGCCGTGTCGAACTCCGGTTCGACGTTGAAAAGCAGATAGCCCTTGCGCGGCTGCTCGAACGCTTCGCGTGCGTTCAGGCCGTCGCGGCCCGGCAGTGCGCCGGCAATGTGCGCGCCAACCGTGTTGGCGGCTTCCGTGAGGAAGCCAAGCGTCGCGCCCGTCATTTCGGCGATGAACTGCGCAGCGGCATGCAGGCGCGAGAATTCCGGATGCTGAACCGCGGCGTTGCCGAGCAGGACGTAGCGGCGTTCGCCGCTCGCGAGCGAGGCGGCAACTTGCTTAGCGGCTTCAGTGGCCTGTGCGCCTGCGAAGCCTTCCGGCAACGCCACGCCCTTCGCTTGCGCAACAGCCGCTGCGATTGCAGCAAGTTCGTCGAGCCATGCCGAGGGCGCGGCGACGATGCGCTGCGCGTTCGGGATCAACGAGCCGTCAGCCGTGGCTTGCAGGAAGCTGACCTGTGCACCGCCCTTCGCGGCCTGGCGCAGACGCGCGGCGAACAACGCGTGATCGCGGCGCAGGAACGAGCCGATCACGAACGCCGAGTCGGCGTACGAGAGTTCGGCGATCTTCGTGCCGAGCCACGGCGCGCCTTCCAGCGGCGCCGAGAAGTCGCTCTGGCGCAGGCGGAAGTCGACGTTCGGCGTGCCGATCGCGTCCGCGAACTGCTTCGCGAGATACAGTTCTTCGAGCGTGCTGTGCGGGCTTGCGAGCAGCGCAAGCTGGTTCTCGCCGTGCTCGTCGCAAATGCCCTTGATGCCCTTGACGACGTATTCCAGCGCGGTCTGCCAGTCGGTCTCGATCCACTCACCGCCCTGCTTGATCATCGGGCGCGTGAGACGCTCTTCGCTGTTCAGGCCTTCATACGAGAAGCGGTCCTTGTCCGAGATCCAGCATTCGTTGATGGATTCGTTCTCGAACGGCAGCACGCGCATCACGCGGTTGTTCTTCACCTGCACGACGAGGTTCGCACCCGTCGCGTCATGCGGGCTTACCGACTTGCGACGCGACAGTTCCCACGTACGCGCCGAGAAGCGGAACGGCTTGCTCGTGAGCGCGCCGACCGGGCACAGGTCGATCATGTTGCCCGAGAGTTCCGAGTCGACCGTCTTGCCGACGAACGAGGTGATTTCCGAGTGCTCGCCGCGGCCGAGCATGCCCAGCTCCATCACGCCGGCGATTTCGTCGCCGAAGCGCACGCAGCGCGTGCAGTGGATGCAGCGCGACATCTCTTCCATCGAGATGAGCGGACCGACGTTCTTGTGGAACACCACGCGCTTTTCTTCGCTGTAGCGCGAGGCGGACTTGCCGTAACCGACGGCCAGATCCTGAAGCTGGCATTCGCCGCCCTGATCGCAGATCGGGCAGTCGAGCGGGTGGTTGATCAGCAGGAATTCCATCACGGCTTGCTGACCCTGCACAGCCTTGTCCGACATGGTGCGCACGACCATGCCTTGCGACACCGGCGTCGCGCACGCGGGCACGGCCTTCGGCATCTTCTCGACATCGACGAGACACATCCGGCAGTTGGCCGCGATGGAGAGCTTCTTGTGATAGCAGAAGTGCGGGATGTACGTGTCCACGCGCTGAGCAGCCTGGATCACCATGCTGCCCTCGGGCACCTGCACCTTCTTGCCGTCTATTTCAAGTTCAACCATGATGGTTAATCGTCCCTAACCTGTTGCCGCTCAATTTCACAGCGGTCTACCCCGTTGCGTCGTGCTACGCGGTTCGAACACAACACACTGTCCTTCGCCCCTTAGGCGGCCACCGTTTCCGAGGCCGCGTGCGAGCCGGCATGACCGCCGACGAGACAACGCTTGTTGTGCACGTGATATTCGAATTCGTCCCAGTAGTGCTTGAGCATGCCGCGCACCGGCATGGCTGCCGCGTCGCCGAGCGCGCAGATCGTGCGGCCCATGATGTTGCCGGCCACCGAGTTCAGCAGGTCCAGGTCTTCCTGGCGGCCCTCGCCGTGCTCGATGCGGTTCACCACGCGATACAGCCAGCCCGTGCCTTCGCGGCACGGCGTGCACTGGCCGCACGACTCTTCGTAATAGAAGTACGAGAGGCGCAGCAGCGAGCGCACCATGCAACGCGTTTCGTCCATGACGATGACCGCGCCCGAGCCGAGCATCGAGCCCTGCTTGGCGATGGCGTCATAGTCCATGTCGGTCTGCATCATCAGGTCGCCCGGAATGACCGGCGCCGACGAGCCGCCCGGAATCACCGCCTTCAGCTTCTTGCCGCCGCGCACGCCGCCGGCGAGCTCCATGAGCGTCGCGAACGGGGTGCCGAGCGGGATCTCGTAGTTGCCCGGACGCTCCACGTCGCCCGAGATCGAGAAGATCTTCGTGCCGCCGTTGTTCGGCTTGCCGAGTTCCATGTACGTTTGCGGACCCACGGTCAGCAGGAACGGCACCGCGGCGAAGGTCTCGGTGTTGTTGATCGTCGTGGGCTTGCCGTACACGCCGAAGCTCGCCGGGAACGGCGGCTTGAAGCGCGGCTGGCCCTTCTTGCCTTCGAGCGACTCCAGCAGCGCGGTTTCCTCGCCGCAGATGTACGCGCCATAGCCATGGTGAGCGTGCAGCTGGAACGAGAAGTCCGTGCCGAGAATGTTGTCGCCGAGATAGCCCGCCTGGCGCGCTTCTTCCAGCGCAGCCTCGAAGCGGCGATACACCTCGAAAATTTCGCCGTGGATGTAGTTGTAGCCCACGGTGATGCCCATCGCGTACGCGCCGATGGCCATGCCTTCGATCACGCTATGCGGATTCCAGCGCAGGATGTCGCGGTCCTTGAACGTGCCCGGCTCACCCTCGTCCGAGTTGCAGACGAGATACTTCTGCCCCGGGAACTGGCGCGGCATGAAGCTCCACTTCAGGCCCGTCGGGAAGCCCGCACCGCCGCGGCCGCGCAGACCGCTCGCCTTCACGTCGGCGATCACCTGCTCAGGCGGAATCTTTTCTTCGAGAATACGGCGCAGCTGCTTGTAGCCGCCGCGCGCGACGTAGTCTTCGAGATGCCAGTTCTCGCCGTTGAGGCCCGCGAGAATCAGCGGTTTGATGTGACGGTCGTGCAACGAAGTCATTTCGAAAGCTCCTCGAGCAGCTGGTCGATCTTCGCGCGGCTCATGAAGCTGCACATGCGGTGATTGTTCACGAGCATCACCGGTGCATCGCCGCAGGCGCCCATGCACTCACCTTCTTTCAAGGTGAACTTGCCGTCGGGCGTGGTTTCGCCGAAGTCGATACCGAGCTTCTGCTTCAGGTATTCGGCGGCGCTTTCCGAGCCGCCTTCCGGGCCGAGCTGGCACGGCAGATTCGTACAGAGCGTGATCTTGTGCTTGCCGACAGGCCTCGTCTCGAACATCGTGTAGAACGTGGCAACTTCCTGGACCGCGACAGGCGGCATGCCGATGTACTCGGCCACGAACTGCATGATTTCGGGGGACAGCCAGCCATGCTCTTCTTGAGCCACGGCCAAAGCCGCCATCACGGCGGACTGTCGCTGATCGGCGGGGTACTTCGTCAACGCGCGATCGATTTCTTTCAGGCCTTCAGCTGAGATCATTTTCAGACACGACTCTTTCAATTCCTACCGTTTCTATTCCCGCCACACAAACACCCGCCGCGCGTTAGCCAACCTGCTCGCTGCGACGGACGTGGCGTTCCCGGTATTTCGCAGAGCGCCCTTCTTGACCGGGCGCACTGCCAGTTTGCTACTTAGCGATCAATCTCACCGAACACGATGTCCTGCGTGCCGATGATCGTGACCGCGTCGGCAATCATGTGGCCGCGCGCCATTTCATCGAGCGCGGACAGGTGGGCGTAACCCGGCGCACGGATCTTCAGACGATAAGGCTTGTTCGCGCCATCCGACACCAGGTAGATGCCGAATTCACCCTTCGGATGTTCGACGGCAGCGTACGCCTCGCCTTCGGGCACGTGGAAGCCTTCCGTGAAGAGCTTGAAGTGGTGAATCAGCTCTTCCATGTTCGACTTCATGTTCACGCGCGAAGGCGGCGCAACCTTGTGATTGTCGATCATCACGGGGCCGGGATTCTTGCGCAGCCACTCAATGCACTGTTTCGCAATGCGTGTGGACTGGCGCATTTCTTCAACACGCACGAGATAGCGGTCGTAGCAGTCGCCGTTCACGCCCACCGGAATGTCGAAGTCCATCTGGTCGTAGACTTCATACGGTTGCTTCTTGCGCAGATCCCACTCGATGCCCGAACCGCGCAGCATCGCGCCCGTGAGGCCCAGCTGCATGGCGCGCTCGGGGCTCACCACGCCGATGCCTACCAGGCGCTGCTTCCAGATACGGTTGTCGGTGAGGAGCGTTTCGTACTCGTCGACGCAACCCGGGAAGCGCGTGAAGAAGTCGTCGATGAAGTCCAGCACCGAGCCCTGGCGCGCCTCGTTCATGCGGGCGAGCGCCTTCTCGTTGTGGATCTTCGACGCCTTGTATTGCGGCATCGCGTCCGGCAGATCGCGATACACGCCGCCCGGACGATAGTAAGCCGCGTGCATGCGCGCGCCCGAGACCGCCTCATAGACGTCCATCAGGTCTTCGCGCTCGCGGAACGCGTAGAGGAACACCGCCATCGCGCCGACGTCGAGTGCATGCGAGCCGATCCACATGAGGTGGTTCAGCACGCGCGTGACTTCGTCGAACAGCACACGGATGTACTTCGCGCGAATCGGCACTTCGATGCCGAGCAGCTTTTCGATGGCGAGTACATAGCCGTGCTCGTTGACCATCATCGACACGTAGTCGAGACGGTCCATGTACGGCACCGACTGGATGAACGTCTTGCTTTCGGCGAGCTTTTCCGTCGCGCGATGCAGCAGACCGATGTGCGGATCGGCGCGCTGGATCACTTCACCGTCGAGCTCGAGCACGAGGCGCAGCACACCGTGCGCTGCCGGGTGCTGCGGGCCGAAGTTGAGCGTGTAGTTCTTGATCTCTGACATGCGACCCTCTTAGTGTTTCTTCAGACCGCCGTAGCGATCTTCGCGGATCACACGCGGCGTGATCTCGCGCGGCTCGATCGTGACGGGCTGGTAGACCACGCGCTTCTGCTCCGGGTCGTAACGCATTTCGACATAGCCCGAAACCGGGAAGTCCTTGCGGAACGGGTGGCCGATGAAACCGTAGTCGGTCAGGATGCGGCGCAGGTCGGGGTGGCCTTCGAAGACGATGCCGAACAGGTCGAACGCCTCGCGCTCGTACCAGTTGGCCGAATTCCAGATCTCGACGAGCGAGGGCACGATAGGCACTTCGTCGTCCGGCGCGAACACGCGCAGACGCACGCGCCAGTTGTTCGCGAGCGAGAGCAGATGCGACACCGCGGCGAAGCGCGGGCCTTCCCATGCGCCGTCACCGAAGGTCTGATAGTCGACGCCGCACAGGTCGATCAGTTGCTCGAAGCGCAGCGAGGGATTGTCGCGCAGCTCCTTGGCCACCGCGAGGGATTCGCCTGCCTTGACGACGAGCGTCAGTTCGCCGAGCGCCTCGGTGAGGCTGACGATGCGCGCGCCAAGGGCCGCTTCGAGGTTCGCTTTCAGGGTCTCGAGTTTGCTTGCCATATTGTGGGGAGGCACGCGGCCTTTATTGACGGGCGATGGTGCTGGTGCGGCGAATCTTCGCCTGCAACTGGATCACCCCGTAGACCAGGGCTTCCGCTGTCGGCGGGCATCCCGGCACATAAACGTCGACCGGCACGATGCGATCACAGCCGCGCACGACCGAATACGAATAGTGGTAGTAGCCGCCGCCGTTGGCGCACGACCCCATCGAAATGACCCAGCGCGGCTCGGCCATCTGGTCGTAGACCTTGCGCAGCGCGGGCGCCATCTTGTTGCACAGCGTGCCGGCGACGATCATGACGTCCGACTGACGCGGGCTCGGACGGAACACCACGCCGAAACGGTCAAGGTCATAACGGGCCGCGCCCGCGTGCATCATCTCGACCGCGCAACACGCCAGACCGAACGTCATCGGCCACAGCGAGCCGGTGCGCGTCCAGTTGATCAGCTTGTCAGCCGTGGTGGTGACAAACCCTTCCTTCAAGACCCCTTCGATACTCATGTGCTTTCCACTCCAGACGGACAGCCCACAGTTTCCCCGCAGTGCCGCCCATACAATCCGGCGATTAACCCATTATTCCCAGTCGAGACCGCCCTTCTTCCAGATGTAGGCAAAGCCCAGCAGGAATTCGAGCAGAAACAGCATCATCGACAGAAAGCCCGGCCAGCCGATATCGCGCAGGGCCACACCCCACGGAAACAGGAACGCGGTTTCGAGGTCGAAGATGATGAAAAGAATGGCGACCAGGTAGTAGCGTACGTCGAACTTCATTCGGGCGTCTTCGAAGGCTTCGAAGCCGCACTCGTACGGCGAATTTTTTTCGCTGTCTGGCCGGTTGGGACCGAGGACCTTGCCGATCGTCACTAGCGCTACGCCCAGACCAAGACCTACGAGGAGGAACAGAAGGACGGGGAAATAGGCAGCGAGGTTCAAGGCTATCCTCTATATCGGTTGGTTCTGAGGTTCCGCTGGAACTTGCATCGCTCCGCGGGAATCACTTCACGTACTTCGCGCTGCGAACAGAAAACGAACACGACGTAAGAAGCAAAAATGCCAGCCGAAGCTGAAGCAAGCGGCTGGCATTTTTTAGATAACATTGGTGCCGACGGCGAGACTCGAACTCGCACAGCTTTCGCCACTACCCCCTCAAGATAGCGTGTCTACCAATTTCACCACGTCGGCACTGCATGCAATCCGGGACAACAATTATTGCAACCCGCGAATCGCTTCAAGACTTAGATTCTAACTTGTTTCCGTTCTTTGTTCAACGCACAAAACAAGTTTTTCAAATTTATTTCGGAACGTCGTTACCCGGTTGCGAGGCTGCTGCAGCCGGCGAAGCCGCCGCCGCGGCGGTTGCGCCAGGAGCCGATGCAACCGCCGCCGAAGCAGCTGGCGCCGAGGCCGAATTCACCTGCGCCGGGGCTGGAACCGAAGCGCCAAGCACGCCCGCCGAAGGCTTCGCATGATACGACCCCAGGTAAGTTAACGCAAGGGTCGATACGAAAAACACCGTTGCGAGAACTGCGGTAGTACGCGAAAGGAAGTTCGCGGAACCGCTCGCGCCGAACAGGCTGCCCGACGCGCCGCTGCCAAAAGCGGCACCCATGTCCGCGCCTTTGCCGTGCTGCAGCAAGACGAGGCCGATCACCCCGAGCGCCGACAGAAGCTGGACGACGATAATCAACGTTTTCAAATACAGCATCACACTCACCTGAGTCCTGGTTGAACGCCCGCCCCTCCCGGAGCAAACGCATTAGCAGCCCGCACGACGCGTTTTATTTCGAATGCTTCGTGCGCAAGCCTTTAGCTCGCGACGCTGGCGCCCGCCGTAGCGGCCGCGCAGATCGCAAGGAAATCACCCGCTTTGAGCGACGCACCGCCGATCAGGCCACCGTCGATGTCGGCCTGACGGAAGAGCTCCGCCGCATTTTCCGGCTTCACGCTGCCGCCGTAGAGCAGCGGCACGTCCGCCACTTGCGCGCCCTTGGCGGCGAGGCGCGCGCGCAGGAACGCATGCACCTGCTGGGCCTGCTCCGAGCTTGCGCTCTTGCCCGTGCCGATCGCCCAGACCGGCTCGTAAGCGACGACGATACGCGCCGCTTCTTCAACCGACAGCACGGCCAGCACCGCATCGATCTGTGCGCCGACCACGCGCTCGGTCGCACCCGATTCGCGTTCTTCGAGCGTCTCGCCCACGCAGACGATAGGCGTGAGGCCCGCCGCCAGCGCGCGCTGCGTCTTCACGGCGACGAGTTCGGAGCTTTCGCCGTGATAAGCGCGACGTTCCGAGTGACCAACGATCGCAAAAGCCGATTCGAAGTCGGCGATCATGCCTGCCGCGACCTCGCCCGTATAGGCGCCCTGCTCGTGCGCCGAAACATCCTGCGCACCCCACTGAACCCGGCTGCCGCCGAGCAGCGCCTGCGCCTGCGCGAGATACGGAAACGGCACACACACACCGACATGCACGTCCGGGGCCAGCGCCTGCGCACCGCGCGCAACGCCTTCCAGCAGTGCCGCATTGGCCGCGAGGCGGCCATGCATCTTCCAGTTACCGACTACGAGCTTCGATCGTTGTTTCGTCATTGTTCCGGTTGCTGTTAAAAGCGGACGCAAAACACATAATTTTACTGCGTGAAATCCAGGCGGGTCAAACCGCCCCGCCTGCGACACACAAAAAATACGCGAAAAAAATCCCGAAAAATCAAGCGCGAGCGATTCGCCCGCGCCGATATGCCGTCAGGCCGCGCTGCTCCAGTCGAGCATGATCTTGCCGATATGCTCGCTGCTTTCCATCAACGCATGGGCTTCGGCGGCCTGCGCAGCCGGAAATACGCGGAACACGACGGGTTTGATACGACCCTCTTCGATGAGGGGCCAGACCTTCGCCTTGAGTTCCTGAGCAATCTGCGCCTTGAACTCCACCGAGCGTGCGCGCAGTGTCGAACCGGTCACCGTGAGCCGGCGGCGCAGGATCTCGCCCATGTTGAGTTCGGCCTTGGAGCCGCCGAGCGTCGCGATCAGCACGATGCGGCCACCGGTCGCGAGCGCGGAAAGCTCGCGCGCCACATAGCCGCCGGCGACCATGTCGAGAATCACATCTACGCCGCGGTCGTTCGTAAGCGCCTTCACGACCTCGACGAAATCGCTGGTGCGGTAGTTGATGGCGCGGTCGGCGCCAAGCGCCTCACAGGCATGACACTTGTCGTCGGAACCTGCGGTGGCGAACACGCGAAAGCCAAGGGCATGCGCGATCTGGATCGCCGTCACGCCGATGCCGCTCGAGCCGCCTTGCACGAGCAGCGTCTCGTTTTCGCCGCCCTCGCCCTGGCCGAGGTAGGCGCGCTGGAATACGTTGCTCCAGACCGTGAAGAAGGTTTCGGGCAGCGAGGCCGCCTCGACATCCGTGAGCCCCTTCGGCACCGGCAGGCATTGCCCGAGCGGCGCAACCGCGTATTCGGCGTAACCGCCGCCGGCGATCAGCGCGCACACCCGGTCGCCAATCTTCAGCCCGAACGGATTGTTCTTCTCATCGATCGAGCCGCCAACGATCTCGCCCGCGACCTCGAGCCCCGGCAGGTCGGAAATGCCCGGCGGAGGCGCATACGAGCCCTTGCGCTGGAACACGTCGGGACGGTTCACGCCCGAGGCGCTCACCTTGATCAGCACCTCGCCGGCCTTCGGCTCAGGGGTTGGCCGTTCGGCCAGCTTGAGCACGTCCGGCGCACCGAATTCCGTAATCTCGACAGCCTTCATCTCGCGTCTCCTCAGCGCCTCGCGCCCCAATCTGGGCGCCTCCATCTGAATGGCAGTACGCATGCGGCACGATTGACGTGTGCGCACTGCCATTCACCCTCATTGTCATGAAAAACGGCCGGCGCGTTATGCACGCTGCCGGCCGTTGGAGCTTACTGCCTTACTGCTGCGGCTCGCCCTGCGGTGCGCCATTCGCCTGCTCGTTGAGCAGTGCCTTGGCGGACAGGCGCACGCGGCCCTTCTCATCCGTCTGGATGACCTTGACCTTCACGACCTGGCCTTCCTTCAGATAGTCGTTGATGTCCTTGATACGCTCGTTGGCGATCTCGGAGATGTGCAGCAGACCATCCTTGCCCGGCAGCAGGTTCACGATCGCGCCGAAGTCCAGCAGCTTGAGGACAGCGCCTTCGTACACCTGGCCCACTTCGATTTCGGCCGTGATGTTCTCGATGCGCTTCTTCGCTTCGGCCATGCCTTCGCTCGACGTCGAAGCGATGGTCACGACGCCGTCGTCCGAAATGTCGATGGTCGTGCCGGTTTCTTCCGTCAGCGCACGGATCACCGAACCGCCCTTGCCGATCACGTCGCGGATCTTTTCCGGGTTGATCTTGATGGTGATCATGCGCGGAGCGTACGCCGACAGCTCCGTGTTCACGCCCGACACCGCCGAGGTCATCTTGCCGAGGATGTGCATACGGCCTTCCTTCGCTTGCGCGAGGGCGACCTGCATGATTTCCTTCGTGATGCCCTGGATCTTGATGTCCATCTGCAGCGCGGTCACGCCAGCTTCCGTACCCGCCACCTTGAAGTCCATGTCGCCGAGGTGATCTTCGTCGCCGAGGATGTCGGTCAGCACGGCGAACTTATTGCCTTCGAGGATCAGGCCCATCGCGATACCCGCGACGTGCGCCTTCATCGGCACGCCGGCGTCCATCAGCGCGAGGCAGCCGCCGCACACCGAAGCCATCGACGACGAACCGTTCGACTCGGTGATTTCCGAGACCACGCGGATCGAGTAACCGAACTCTTCGGCGCTCGGCAGGCACGCGACGAGCGCGCGCTTTGCCAGACGGCCGTGGCCGATTTCACGGCGCTTGGGCGAACCCACGCGGCCCGTTTCGCCGGTCGCGAACGGAGGCATGTTGTAGTGGAGCATGAAGCGGTCGCGGTACTCGCCTTCGAGCGCGTCGATGATCTGCTCGTCGCCCTTGGTGCCGAGCGTCGCCACGACCAGCGCCTGCGTTTCGCCACGCGTGAACAGCGCCGAACCGTGGGTACGCGGCAGAACGCCCGTGCGGATCTCGATCGGGCGCACGGTGCGCGTGTCGCGGCCGTCGATACGCGGCTCGCCGTTCAGGATCTGCGAACGGACGATCTTCGCTTCGAGGTCGAACACGATGTTGCCGACCGTGGCCTTGTCGGCCGCCGTCGTGCCGGCCGCAGCGGCTTCTTCTTCGAGCTTGGCCGACGTGGCTGCGTAGACTTCCTTCAGCTTGGTCGAACGCTGTTGCTTGTCGCGCAGTTGGTAAGCGGCGAGCAGGCTGTCGTTGGCGATAGCCGTGACGCGCGCGATGAGCGCTTCGTCCTTCGGCGCCGGCGTCCAGTCCCACTCGGGCTTGCCGCCGTCACGCACCAGTTCGTGGATCGCGTCGATGGCGGTTTGCATTTGCTCGTGGCCGAACACGACCGCGCCGAGCATCACGTCTTCCGGCAGCTGGTCGGCTTCCGATTCCACCATCAGCACCGCACGCTCGGTACCGGCCACGACGAGGTCGAGGCGCGAGTCCTTGATCTGCGCGCGCGTCGGGTTCAGCACGTACTCGTTGTTGATGTAGGCCACGCGTGCGGCGCCCACCGGGCCGTTGAACGGCAGACCCGAAATGGCCAGCGCAGCCGACGCGCCGATCAGCGCGGGGATGTCAGCCGGGATTTCCGGGTTGATCGACAGGACGTGGATCACGACCTGGACTTCGTTGTAATAGCCTTCCGGGAAGAGCGGGCGCAGCGGACGGTCGATCAGGCGCGAGATCAGTGTCTCGCCTTCCGACGGACGGCCTTCACGGCGGAAGAAGCCACCCGGGATCTTGCCGGCCGAATAGGTCTTCTCGATGTAGTCGACGGTGAGCGGGAAGAAGTCCTGACCCGGCTTGGCGGTCTTCGCGCCGACGACGGTCGCGAGCACGACGGTGTCTTCGACGTCGACGATGACAGCACCGCTGGCCTGACGGGCGATTTCACCCGTTTCGAGGCGCACGTTGTGCTGGCCCCATTTGAATTCCTTCACGACTTTATTGAACATGGTCATGGTCACTCACTCCTTACTCATTTGTTATGCACCGCCCGCACACGCGGACGATGCGGCAAGACAGGCTCCGGCACCGCGCAGGAAGAGGAGTGTTATGCCATTCCAGCGAAGCGCGAGGTTGCGGCGCATCGCCGCTCACGATCTGCTGGAATGACACAAAGCTCTGCCCCGTGGCCCGGCCCTGCTGCTTGTACTGCTGGTGCTACGTGGTGTTGCCTGATGTTTTCGAACCGGCGTTTATCGCATCAAGACGACTTGAAAAGCAGCATGAAGCGCACCGTTCAAAAACAAAATGCCTGCATCAGCGGAACTGACACAGGCATCTTTGCGGAAGACCTTCCGATTACTTACGCAGACCCAGCTTTTCGATGAGCGCGCGGTAACGGTCGGCGTCCTTGCCCTTCAGGTAGTCGAGCAGCTTACGGCGGCGGCTCACCATGCGCAGCAGACCGCGGCGGCTGTGGTGATCCTTCGCGTGCGACTTGAAGTGCGAGGTCAGTTCGTTGATACGCGACGTCAGGAGTGCAACCTGAACTTCGGGCGAACCCGTGTCGTTGGTGCCGCGCGCGAATTGCGCGACGACGTCGGACTTCTTGATATCTGCTACGGACATTTTGCTTTTCCTTTAAAACAAACGAGCGGTCACGGAAGAAAGGCCGTGCCGTGGCTTGGTTCTCACTACGATTGCTTGCCGCGGGTTTCGCGACAAGGGGCGTATTGTAGCACAGCCCCGATTTGCCGCGAACCCGCTTGTAAGGCGCGCCGTCAAGGCCGCTTCATCTGGCAGACCGTGGCGGGCACGGTGCGCTCCGCGGGCAGCGCCAGCACCGTGCGAAAGCCGTAGCCTGCGCCTTCGTTGTCGAAACGCACGCCGGGCGTGCCCTGCTTGTCCATTTCCATGACATAAAGGGGCTGAATCGCCTGGTGATCGTCTGCGCGCATCCACATGGGGTGAAAGCCGGCCTCCTCGCCTTTGAAGCGCATGCCTTCCAGCGCTTTCGCGACCGCCTCGGGGTCGGCCGTGCCGGCCTTCGTCATGGCCTGCGCGAGCATCTCCACCATCATCGACATGCGCAGCACCGGGTAGTCGTCCCTGGCCGCGGGGTAGCGCGCGCGGAACGCCTTGTACCACGCATCGGAGGCCGCGCCGCCCACGTTCGGATGCCAGTCGGCCACCGCGATCACGCGCTTCACGCCCGCATCGCCCAGGGCCGCCGGCGCGCCGAGGCTGTTGCCGTAGAACGTGTAGAACTTCGCGTCGAGCCCCTGCTCGCGCGCGGCCTTCACGAGCAGCGTGAGGTCGTTGCCCCAGTTTCCGGTGATGACAGCATCGGCGCCCGCGGCGCGAATCTTCGCGATGTACGGCGCGAAGTCCTTCACGCGGCCGATGGGATGAAACTCGTCGCCGACGATAGCGATGTCCGGGCGGTCCTTCGCGAGCGCGGCGCGAGCAAGCGTGCTCACGTCGTGGCCGAAGCTGTAGTCCTGGTTGAGCAGATACACCTTCTTCACCGACTTGTCCGCGGCGATGACGTCTGCCAGCGCGTCCATGCGCATGCCCGCGTGCGCATCGAAGCGGAAGTGCCAGAAGCTGCAATTCGCGTTCGTGAGCGCGGGATCGTCGGCGGAATAGTTCAGGAAGATCTGACGGTTCTGCGGATCGCGCTCGTTTTGGCGATCGATGGCCGTCACGAGCGCCGCCGCCACCGCCGAGCTGTTGCCCTGCATGACATAGCCGATGCGGCGGTCCTGCGCCATGCGCAGCTGCACGAGCGCCGCCTCGGGGCTGCCCTTGCTGTCGAGCGTGACCAGTTCGAGCGGATGCCGCCCGTCACGCAGCGCGACACCGCCGCTCGCGTTGACCCGCTCCACGCCGAAGCGCAGGTTGCGCTCGACAGCTGCGCCCGCGTCCGCGAACGGGCCGGACATGCCTTCGATGAGCGCGAGCTGGATCGGTTTGCCGGTCGGCGTCTCGTCCACCTGTGCGCCGTTTGCGCTCGCGAGCCCTGCCGCCATCGCCGCGATGGTGAGCATGGCCGCTGCCGCACGCGCCATGCGTGCCGTTATGCGCTTTTCTCTCATTTTTTGATGCCAGCCCGATTGTCATTCGAAGCGCGGATCATAGGCCGCGAGGCGGTGCGGCGGCAAGGCCGCGATCCACCGCTTGACCGGACAGGCCCGGCCCGCGAGCGCGTCGCGCCGTGTCAAAATAACGGTTCCACATACACCGCGGTCATTGGAACCTTGCCATCGGGGGACATCATGTTCACGCGCCTATCCACCTCGCTCGCCACGCCCGTGCGCCTCGCCTCGCGCCGCCTGCGTCTCGCCCTCCTCGCGGGCGTGGGCGCACTTGCGCTCGCCGGCTGCGCGCAGCCGTGGCAGCAATTCCATGCGGGCGACGACGCACAGTCCGTAATCGCCCGTTTCGGCCCACCGGCTGAAACCTACGACCTGCCTGACGGCGGCAAGCGCCTGATGTGGCCGACCCAGCCAATGGGCGAAACCACCACGGCCGCCGACATCGACGCCAACGGCCGCGTCGTGAACGTGCGCCAGGTGTTGCAGCCCAACGAGTTCTATCGCGCGGAGATCGGCAAATGGACGCGCTCCGATGTGCTGGTGAACTTCGGCCGCCCGGTCGAGACCTCCTACTTCCCGCTGATGAAAAAGGAAGCGTGGACCTACCGCTACCTCGAAGACAACGTCTGGTACATGCTCTATAGCTTCTACTTCGACGACCAGGGCATTCTGAGGCTCACGCAGAAGACGCCCGATCCGCTGCACGACCCGGATCGACGCAGCATGTTCTGATCGCGTTGCTCCCGCCGCAGCAAAACAAAACCCCCGCGCTCTTGCGAGCCCGGGGGTTTTTCATTGCCTCGTTGGCGTAACGACGTAAAGACGTGAAGCGAGGCTAAGCGCCCCGCCCGCGCTTACACCGCTTCCGAGCGCTGCGGATTGACCTTGTCGCCCGAGTAAAGCTTGTTGAGCGCCGAGATATACGCCTTCGCCGAAGCAGCAACGATATCCGGATCGGTGCCCACGCCATTGACGATGCGGCCGGCCTTCGAGAGGCGCACCGTCACTTCGCCCTGCGCCTGGGTGCCCGTCGTGATCGCGTTCACCGAGTACAGCAGAAGCTCCGAGCCGCTGCCCACTTCGGTTTCGATGGCGTTGAGCGTGGCGTCCACCGGACCGTTGCCCGCCGCTTCGCCGGTCACTTCCTTGCCGTCGGCCGAGAACACGACGCGCGCGTGCGGACGCTCACCCGTTTCCGAGTGCTGCGCGAGCGAGATGAACTTGAAGTGCTCCTGATCCTGCGCCTGCGCCGACTCTTCCGTGACGATCGCGATGATGTCTTCGTCGAAGATTTCGGCCTTGCGGTCGGCCAGTTCCTTGAAGCGCGCGAACGCGTTGTTCAACTCGGCTTCGCTGTCGAGCGCGATGCCCAGTTCCTGCAGGCGCTGCTTGAACGCGTTGCGGCCCGAGAGCTTGCCGAGCACGATCTTGTTCGCGCTCCAGCCCACGTCTTCCGCGCGCATGATTTCGTAGGTATCGCGCGCCTTGAGCACGCCGTCCTGGTGAATGCCCGAGGCGTGCGCAAACGCGTTTGCGCCGACCACGGCCTTGTTCGGCTGCACGACGAAACCGGTGATTTGCGAAACGAGCTTCGAAGCCGGCACGATCTGCGTGGTGTCGATGCCGAGATCGAGGCCGAAGTAGTCCTTGCGGGTCTTCACGGCCATCACGATTTCTTCGAGCGACGTGTTGCCCGCGCGCTCACCGAGACCGTTGATCGTGCACTCCACCTGGCGCGCGCCGCCGATCTGCACGCCGGCCAGCGAGTTCGCCACGGCCATGCCGAGGTCGTTGTGGCAATGCACCGAGAACACCGCCTTGTCCGAGTTCGGAATGCGCTCGCGCAGCGTCTTCACGAGGTTGCCGTACAGCTCGGGAATGCCGTAGCCGACCGTATCGGCGATATTGATCGTCGTCGCGCCTTCGTTGATCACGGCCTCGAGCACGCGGCACAGGAAATCCATGTCCGAGCGGCTGCCGTCTTCGGGCGAGAACTCCACGTCGTTCGTGAACTTGCGAGCGAAGCGCACCGCCAGCTTCGCCTGCTCGAGCACCTGCTCGGGCGACATGCGCAGCTTCTTCTCCATGTGCAGCGCCGAGGTGGCGATGAACGTGTGGATGCGGAAGTGGTCGGCGGGCTTGAGTGCGTCGGCGGCGCGCTGGATGTCCTTGTCATTCGCACGGGCGAGCGAACAGATCGTGCTGTCCTTCACCATGCCGGCGATCGTGTGGATCGCGTCGAAGTCGCCGTTCGAGCTGGCCGCGAAGCCAGCTTCGATGATGTCGACCTTCATGCGCTCGAGTTGCTTCGCGATGCGGATTTTCTCTTCCTTCGTCATCGACGCACCGGGCGACTGCTCGCCGTCACGCAACGTCGTATCGAAGATGATGAGCTTGTCTGCTGCCATTTCGGGTCTCCAGGGGGACTTGTTCAGTGTCTAAAACGGATTTTGGGTGTTCGCGCCACCGATGGCGACGCTGACAATGAACGAGGCTTACGGAGGGCGAGCGAGATCAGCGCGGCAGGCGCGCTAGCGCTAGCGTGCTTAGTCGCGCGCCGGCTTGAAGAGAAAAGAGGGGGAACTGGATGGTGTCCATGCCGCCGACTATAGCCGGAATCCGCCGATAGCGCAATTGGAGAGGGCCGCTATAGGCAGACCAGCGCGGGCGAGTGCAAAAAGAAAAAGGGCCGCGCTCGCGCGCAGCCCTCTTTATGGCATTCCCGCCCCCGCGCTCTACCGCTCGCGCGGCGAAGAGCGCGCCGGATTCGAGCGTCCGCGCACGGCCTGCCAGGCCCAGAACACATAGCCCGAAAGCCCGTAGAGCACGAAGAGGCCGAACAGCATCAACGGCGGATCGGACGACACCAGCACGAACGCCACCACCACGAGCAGCGTGGCCGCAAACGGCACGCGATGGCGCACATCCAGCGCCTTGCCGCTGTAGAACGGCGCGTTCGACACCATCGTCACGCCCGCGTAGATCGTCAGCACGAAGGCCACCCAGGGCAGCCACGAGAGCTTCACGGGCACGCGGTTGTCGGTGGCGAGCCAGACGAAGCCGGCGATCAGCGCGGCCGCTGCCGGGCTCGGCATGCCCTGGAAGAAGCGCTTGTCCACCACGCCGATATTCGTGTTGAAGCGCGCAAGGCGCAGCGCCGCCCCCGAACAGTAGATGAAAGCCGCGAGCCAGCCCCAGCGCCCGAGATCCTTGAGCACCCACTCGTACATCACGAGCGCCGGCGCGACGCCGAACGACACCATGTCCGAAAGGCTGTCGAACTGCTCGCCGAACGCGCTCTGCGAGTGCGTCATGCGCGCCACGCGCCCGTCCATGCCGTCGAGCACCATCGCCACGAAAATCGCGATGGCCGCCACCTCAAAGCGCACGTTCATGGCCTGCACGACCGCGAAAAAGCCGCAGAAGAGCGCCGCCGTGGTGAACGCGTTGGGCAGCAGGTAGATGCCGCGCTTCTTCAGGAACTCCTGGCGCGCCGCGCGCCGGTTCGCGGCGACGCCCAAGGGCTCCTGCACGGCCTTGTTGCGCCGGAACGGCCGCGGCAGCGGTGCGCCTGCAGGGTTACGGGGTCGACGCTGTTTGAATCCGGCCATCGCAGCCCTCCTTTATGCCGATTGGGTCGGCAGTTCGGCGAGGATCGTCGACGAGGCGGACACCTTCTCGCCGATCGACACACGCGGGCGGCTGCCCACGGGCAGGTAGACGTCGACGCGCGAACCGAAGCGGATGAAGCCATAACGCTGGCCGCGCGAAAGCGGCTCGCCGGCGCGCACGTAGCAGAGAATGCGGCGCGCGATGAGGCCCGCGATCTGCACCGAGGTGACGGTCGTGCCGTCGGCCATCGTCAGGACCACGGCGTTGCGCTCGTTCTCGGTCGAAGCCTTGTCGATGGCGGCGTTCAGGTACGCGCCCGGGAAGTACTCGACCTTGGCGACGGCGCCATCCACGGGCGAACGCTGCGAGTGCACATTGAAGACGTTCATGAACACGCTGATCTTAAGCGCTTCACGGTTTGCATACGGGTCGTGCGCGGTTTCCACGGCGACGATGCGGCCGTCGGCCGGGCACAGCACGGCATTGGCCTGGCTCGGGATCGGGCGCGGCGGATCGCGGAAGAACTGAACGACGAAGATCAGGATCAGCCAGAAAGGCCATGCGAGTCCGAAGCCTGCGACCGCATGGATCAAGAGCGCCACGACGGCCGCAATGGCGATGAACGGCCAGCCTTCGCGCGCGATGATCGGATGGGGGTAATTCATGGTGGCTTCGCTGTTATTTTAAAAACCGTAGGATAGCAAAAGCCGCCCAGGGTTCATCCCACCTGGGCGGCTTTTTCGGGTCCGATTCGGATCAATCTGTTCTGCGAGGGTACAAAACCGCACGCACAATCAGATTCGAACCGTCAGATTAGTTCTTCGACTGGTCGACGAGCTTGTTCGCTGCGATCCACGGCATCATCGCGCGCAGCTTCGCACCGACCACTTCGATCTGGTGCTCGGCGCCAAGACGGCGACGCGATTGCAGCGTCGGCGCGCCGGCCTTGTTTTCGAGGATGAAGCTCTTGGCGTATTCGCCGGTCTGGATGTCCTTCAGGACTTCCTTCATGACCTTCTTCGTCTCGGCCGTGATGACGCGCGGGCCCGTCACGTACTCGCCGTACTCGGCGTTGTTCGAGATCGAGTAGTTCATGTTGGCGATGCCGCCTTCGTAGATCAGGTCGACGATCAGCTTCAGTTCGTGCAGGCACTCGAAGTACGCCATTTCCGGCGCGTAGCCGGCTTCCACCAGCGTTTCGAAGCCAGCCTTGATCAGGTCGACCGTACCGCCGCACAGCACGGCTTGTTCCCCGAACAGGTCGGTTTCGGTTTCTTCGCGGAAGTTCGTTTCGATGATGCCGGCACGGCCGCCGCCGTTCGCCGCTGCGTACGACAGCGCGATGTCACGTGCTGCGCCCGACTTGTCCTGGTGGACAGCGATCAGGTGGGGCACGCCGCCGCCTTGCGAGTAGGTGCCGCGAACCGTGTGGCCCGGCGCCTTCGGGGCGATCATGATGACGTCGAGGTCGGCGCGCGGGATCACCTGGCCGTAGTGCACGTTGAAGCCGTGCGCGAATGCGAGCGCTGCGCCGTTCTTGATGTTCGCGTGGACTTCCTTCGCGTAGACATCGGCGATCTGCTCGTCGGGCAGGAGCATCATGACGACGTCGGCGTTCTTCACCGCTTCGGCCACTTCCTTGACCTGCAGGCCGGCGTTCTCAGCCTTGCTCCACGATGCGCCGTTCTTGCGCAGACCGACCGTGACGTTCACGCCGCTGTCCTTCAGGTTCAGCGCGTGTGCGTGGCCTTGCGAGCCGTAACCGATGATCGTGACCTGCTTGCCCTTGATGAGGGAGAGATCGGCGTCCTTGTCGTAGAAAACTTTCATGTTGGTTCCTTGGCGAGAGTCTGGTGAATTTCGGTACTGCTGTTAGCTTTTGCTGCACCGGATGCGATTGAAAACGCATCCGGTCAAGTTCCGGTGCAAGATCGACTGTGGTCGGGTCACACCTTCAGAATGCGCTCTCCGCGCCCAATGCCCGAGCCGCCCGTTCGAACGGTTTCGAGAATCGCGGTCGCATCGATCGCTTCGATGAACGCGTCGAGCTTGTCGCTCGCGCCCGTCAGTTCGATCGTGTAGGTCTTTTCGGTGACGTCGATGATGCGGCCGCGGAAAATATCCGCCATCCGCTTCATCTCCTCACGTTCCTTGCCGACCGCCCTTACCTTGATCAGCATCAGCTCGCGCTCGATGTGGGCGCCCTCGGTAAGGTCGACCACTTTCACCACCTCGATCAGGCGGTTCAGATGCTTCGTGATCTGTTCGATCACGTCGTCCGAGCCAATGGAAACGATGGTCATGCGCGACAGCGAACGGTCTTCGGTCGGCGCCACCGTCAAGGTTTCAATGTTGTAGCCGCGTGCGGAGAAGAGGCCGACCACGCGCGAGAGCGCGCCCGGCTCGTTTTCCAGCAGAACGGAAATAATGTGTCTCATGGTGTGATCCGCGATTTATCCAGGTTGACGAGGCTGCCGCCCTTCCCCGCGAACCCGCGCGCCCCTTGTGTGGACGCGCGCCGCGCGAGGTTGAAACGGCGCCATGGCAAATACCGTTACAGGTCTTCCGAGCCGAGCAGCATCTCTGTGATGCCCTTGCCGGCCTGAACCATCGGCCAGACGTTTTCGGAAGGGTCGGTCTGGAAATCGAGGAACACCGTGCGGTCCTTCAAACGCAGCGCTTCCTTGAGCGCCGGCTCGACGTCCGCGGTCTTTTCGATCCGCATGCCGACGTGGCCATACGCTTCGGCGAGCTTCACGAAGTCAGGCAGCGCATCCATGTACGAATGCGAATAGCGCTTGCTGTATTCGATCTGCTGCCACTGGCGGACCATGCCGAGGTAGCGGTTGTTCAGCGAAATGATCTTCACGGGCGTGTCGTACTGCTTGCAGGTCGACAGCTCCTGAATGCACATCTGGATCGAGCCTTCGCCCGTGATGCACAGCACGTCGTCGTCCGGGTGTGCCATTTTCACGCCCATCGCCGCCGGCAGGCCGAAGCCCATGGTGCCGAGACCACCGGAGTTGATCCAGCGGCGCGGCTGGTTGAAGCGATAGAACTGCGCGGCCCACATCTGGTGCTGGCCCACGTCCGAACACACGAACGCGTTGCCGCCCGTGAGCTCCCACGCTTTTTCCACCACGTACTGCGGCTTGATGATGTCGCTCGAACGGTCGAACTTCAGGCAGTTCTTCTCGCGCCAGCCTTCGATGTCCTTCCACCAGTCGGCCAGCGCGGCCGTATCCGGACCGTGTTCGGCGTGCTGAAGCTGCTCGATGAGCTCCTTGAGCACTTCCTTGACGTCGCCGACGATAGGGATATCGACCTTCACGCGCTTCGAGATCGACGACGGGTCGATGTCGATGTGAATGATCTTGCGCGGACGCGAGGCGAAGTGCGCCGGGTCGCCGATCACACGGTCGTCGAAGCGCGCACCGATCGCGATCAGCACGTCGCAGTGCTGCATCGCCATGTTCGCTTCGTAGGTGCCGTGCATGCCGAGCATGCCGAGGAACTTGCGGTCGCTTGCGCGGTAGCCGCCCAGACCCATCAGCGTGTTCGTGACCGGGTAGCCGAGCAGATCGGCGAACTGGTTCAGTTCGCGCGACGCATCGGCGAGGATGATGCCGCCGCCGGTGTAGATATACGGACGCTTGGCCGAGAGGAGCAGCGAAACCGCCTTGCGGATCTGCCCCGAGTGGCCCTTGGTGACCGGGTTGTACGAGCGCAGCGAAACGTTCTTCACCGGTTCATACGCGCACGGCGTCTTCGACACGTCCTTCGGAATGTCGATCAGCACGGGGCCGGGACGGCCGGTGCGCGCAATGTAGAAAGCTTTCTTGACGGTAGCGGCGAGGTCGCGCACGTCCTTCACGAGGAAGTTGTGCTTCACGCAGGGACGCGTGATGCCGACCGTGTCGCACTCCTGGAAGGCGTCTTGACCAATCGCGGCGGTAGGCACCTGGCCGCTGATGATCACCATCGGGATCGAGTCCATATAGGCCGTCGCGATGCCCGTCACCGCGTTGGTGACGCCAGGTCCCGAGGTCACGAGACACACGCCGACGTTGCCGGTCGAACGCGCATAGGCGTCGGCCGCGTGCACGGCTGCCTGTTCGTGGCGCACGAGAACGTGCTGGATCTTGTCCTGCTTGTACAGCTCGTCGTAGATGTAGAGTACCGAGCCGCCGGGGTAGCCCCAGATGAATTCGACCTGCTCGTCGGCGAGCGCCTTCATCAGCACGGTTCCGCCGATGGATTGGGTGTTGCCTTGAGGGTCAGATTCTTGCGAAGGGGGGACCGACGTGGAGAATTCCGCGCTGGGCATATTCATCATTCACCTTTCGAATTTTCGGCAAAAAATTGATCGGGTGCTCTCTGCCGGGCTTGTGGCTCGGGTTCAAGCGGCGCGTCCAGTTGACAGATGAGCTTCTTGGGCCACATCCGAATTGAGACAAGTCACTTATGTTGCGAACCGTCGAAGATAGCGGCTCGATGCCTTTCGGTCAAGCAAATATTGAGAACGCAGGCACGAACGTTGCGACATCGCGCACGCCTCGCGGCGCCCGCCAGGAGCCGACAGGGGCACCACGAAGGCATGCACCTCTATGATGCGAAGCATTCTCACAGCCTTCCTGCTACCCTGCCGGCGCGAAAATTTGCTAGGATCCGCGAGTTTTACGACTTTTTTCGAACGATTACGCGTACGCTGGCGGCGGCGCCCTGCAACGGATGGCATCAGACAAGGAACTCGCCGACTTTCTGGCGGGCGTCGAAAGACGCGCGTTCAAGCAGACGGTCTACGCCGTAAGGGACGACGACGCCTCGCTCGACATCGTGCAGGACGCGATGATCAAGCTCGCGGAAAAATACGGAGACCGCCCGGCCGCAGAACTCCCCCTGCTCTTTCAGCGTATTTTGCAAAATACGATGCACGACTATTTTCGTCGGCAGAAAGTACGCAATACTTGGGTGAGTCTGTTTTCGTCGCTCGGCAACGCCGATGACGAGGAGTTCGACCCCCTCGAGACCTTCGAGGCCGAGCAGGGCACGGCTGGCGCCGAAAGCAGCGAGCAGCAGATCGAGCGCGCTCAGGTGCTCCAGATGATCGACGACGAGATCCAGAAATTACCGGCACGTCAACGGGAGGCGTTTCTGATGCGTTACTGGGAGGATATGGATGTCGCCGAGACTGCCGCCGCAATGGGCTGCTCCGAAGGCAGCGTGAAAACGCACTGCTCCCGGGCCACCCACACGCTGGCGCAAGCGCTCAAGGCCAAAGGAATCACGCTATGAGCTCCGCCCTCGAAAATAAAGAACTAGAGTTCGTGCGGGAGATGCGTCGTGCGCTCGATGAGAGCGCCGCCAACCTGCCCGCTGGTACCACCGCCCGGCTCGCCGCCGCACGCAAGACCGCGCTCGCCCAGAAAAAGGCAGAGGTCGTGCTCGTGCGCGCGCCGTCGCTCGCCGCAGCCGGCGTCGGCAGCCTGTCCGGCGCGCCGGCGCACCTGCCCGCGCGCCGCCGTTCTGCGTTCGCGCGCTTCGCGCTCGCCTGGCCGCTTGCGGCGCTCGTGGCGGGCCTCTTTGCCATTGCGTACTTCGAAGATCAGCAACGCACCGCTGAACTCGCCGATATCGACGCGGCCATGCTGAGCGACGACCTGCCGCTCACGGCCTACCTCGATCACGGGTTCAACGCGTATCTGACGCGCGCGCACTAAGGAAATCTGAGCAGGAGACCGACGGGGTGAGTTACAAGCGCGGCCTGGCCGTTGTCATTGGATCTGTGGTCGCGGCAGTCGTGTCGTATGTGGCGACCTACCCGCGCTTTCACCCCGAGCCGACTGGCGAAATCACCGCTGGCGCGGCCGCGCCGGTGAAAGCGCCCTCGGCCGACAATCCGATTGCGACCGCGTTCGCGCCGGCGCCTGGCGGCCAGTCCGACCCGCTCGCGTGGGCGCGCCTCAGTGAAGCGCAGCACGTCGCTCTCGCACCGTTCGCTGTTGAATGGGATCGCTTCAGCGACGAGCGAAAACGCAAATGGCTGAAGATCGCAGCACGTTATCCGAAGATGTCAGCCGAAGCACAAAAGCGCCTGCATGAACGCATGGCGGAATGGGTTGGCATGACGCCGGAGCAACGGCGCGTCGCGCGCGAAAACTACCAGGTGTCCAAGGAATTGCCGGCGCAGGCGCGCCAGCGCGCCTGGAAGGCTTACCAGCAGCTCCCCGAAGAGCAGAAAGAACGCCTTGCCGCGAGCGAGCACAAGCGCCGGCCCACCGTCGTGAGCGCCCCGCCGAGCGGCAACAAGAGCGAGATTCGCGATATTCAGCGCCTCGTCAACGAGCGCGATCATGGCGGCTTGCCGCATGCTCCCGCCGGCGTCACGGGTGCATCGGGCGCGGGCGGCGCGAGCAGCACGGGTTCAGGTCTCGCGCCCACGGCGCCTGGCACGCCGAGCGAGCCGCCGGCAGCTTCGTCGTTTGCGTCGGGCATTCCCGCCGCCGGCAGCTTCGTGCCGGCCACGCCGATTCCCGTCTCACCCGCCGAAGCACCCGCGGCGTTCAAGGGCTCCTGAAGCCTCCACCGGCGCTCACGCCCCCTCGTTAACCCCGCCGCAGCGTTCCGACCATTTCGTCGCGCGCGTTTTCGAGGTTATGCTTGGGCGTCCCGTCCCCGAACCGACGCCATCGTGTCCGAAAGCGCCCAAGCCGCCGCCCTGCCGTCCGCCGTCGTCTTCCCCGTTGAACCCGCGCCTGTTTCGATTCGCCGCCGCCTCGCCGCATTCGTCTACGAGAGCGTGCTGCTTTTCGGCGTCGTCTTTGCCGCCGGACTCGCGTTCAGCCTCGTCATGCAGCAGCGCAACGGCTACACGCATCACAACGCGATGGCGGCCTGGATCATCTCCGTGGCCGGCGTGTACTTCGTCGGCTTCTGGCACAAAGGCGGGCAAACACTGCCGATGAAGACCTGGCGCCTGCGTGTGATCGGCCCGGACGGCCAGCCGCCCACGCTCGCGCGAGCAGCATTGCGCTACCTCGCCGCGTGGCTGTGGTTCCTGCCGCCGCTCGTGCTGCATCCCCTGCTCAGTCTTTCCGTTCCGCACACGCTCGCTCTCGAAGCCGTCTGGTTCGCGCTCTGGGCCGCCAGCGCCCGCTTCTCCCACGACCGGCAGTTCCTTCACGACCGCATTGCGGGCACGCGCATTGTCGCAATTGCGCGACAACGCACGTCGGCGTAGCAGCCGCATCACCTTCTCCCTCGCGCCGGAAAAGCGTGGGCATGGCACCACCTGGGACTGCGTAACGAGACCTTCTCGTGACTGTCATGTTGCCGTCACGGCGGCATGGCGCAATGCGCGTATTCCAACCTGCCGCGCGCGCCATGGCCCAAAAGACGTCAGCGACCACCCTGTTCCGGCAGACCACCGGACGAGGCACCGATTCCGCCACGTTCCACCCGTCCCCCGGCGGAGCCACCTTTCCCGCCCCGCCCCTGCCGCCCGCTTCGTTCGACGACGCCTCCAGCAGCGGCTCCCACGACGACGATCACCCCGACCCCACGCGCTACCGCACGATCTGGCTGTCCGATATCCATCTCGGCACAGGCGGCTGCCAGGCCTCGTATCTGCTCGACTTTCTGCGCCACAACGAGTCGGAGTATCTGTACCTCGTGGGCGACATCATCGACGGATGGCAGTTGAAGAAGGGCTGGTACTGGCCGCAGGCGCACAACGACGTCGTGCAAAAGGTGTTGCGCAAGGCGCGCAAGGGCACCCAGGTCATCTACATTCCGGGCAACCACGACGAGAGCGCGCGCCAGTTCTGCAATCTCGCGTTCGGTGACATCCACGTGCGCGAGGAAGCCTTTCACACGACGCTGGCCGGCAAACGCCTGTGGGTCGTGCACGGCGATCTCTTCGACGGTGTGATCCAGCACGCCAAGTGGCTCGCCTATCTCGGCGACTCGGCCTATACGCTGATCCTTCTGCTCAACCGCTGGTTCAACCGCGTGCGCGCGAAGCTCGGCTTCCAGTACTGGTCGCTCTCGCAGTACCTCAAGCATCAGGTGAAGAACGCGGTGAACTTCATCTCCTCGTTCGAGCGCGTGATGACCGACGAGGCGCGCCGCCGCGGCTGCGACGGCGTGGTTTGCGGCCACATCCACAAGGCCGAGATCCGCGACATCGACGGCATTCTGTACTGCAACGACGGCGACTGGGTGGAAAGCCTTTCCGCGCTCGTCGAGACGTTCGAGGGCGAGTTGCGCATCGTCTACTGGACCGTGAAGCGCGCACCGGAAGCGCAGGTCTCGACACGCAAGGCGCGCGTGAGCGCCGTTTGAGAAACGACTACCGCTACGCAACTGCAGCCATAACCGCACTACGTAACGCCGAGAGGGCCGACGACCAATGAAAGTAATGATCGTGACCGATGCATGGGAGCCGCAGGTAAACGGCGTGGTTCGAACGCTGAAAAACACGACGCGCGAACTCATCGCGCTCGGACATCAGGTCGAACTGCTCACGCCGCTGGAGTTCCGCACGATACCCTGCCCCACGTACCCGGAAATCAAGCTCTCGCTGTTTCCGAAGCGACATCTGCGGGACCGCATTCGCGCATTCGGCCCCGATGCCATCCACATCGCAACCGAAGGTCCGCTCGGACTCGCCGCGCGCCGCTACGCGATCGACCACGACCTGCCTTTCACGACCGCTTATCACACGCGCTTTCCCGAGTACGTGCAGGCGCGCTTCGGCGTACCGCTGTCCTTGACGTACCGTTTCCTGCGCTGGTTCCACAAGCCTTCGCTCGCGGTCATGGCGCCCACGCCCGTCGTCAAGACCGACCTCGAGAAGTTCGGCTTCACGAACGTCGTGCTGTGGACGCGCGGCGTGGACCTCGACATCTTCCGGCCGATGGAGTCGAAGGTGCTCAACACGGCGCGCCCCATCTTCCTCTATGTGGGCCGCGTAGCCGTGGAAAAGAACGTCGAGGCGTTTCTCAAGCTCGATCTGCCAGGCTCGAAATGGGTGTGCGGCGAAGGTCCGGCGCTCGCCGAGCTGAAGTCGCGCTATCCCCAGGCGAATTACCTGGGTGTCCTGAGCCAGCCCGAGCTTGCGAAGGTCTACGCCGCCGCCGACGTCTTCGTGTTCCCGAGCCGCACCGACACCTTCGGCCTCGTGCTGCTCGAAGCGCTCGCCTGCGGCACGCCGGTGGCCGCCTACCCGGTGACGGGCCCGATCGACGTGCTCGGCACGGGCGGCGCGGGCTCGATGAACGACGACCTGCGCGAAGCGTGTCTCGAAGCGTTGAAGATCGATCGCGCCGAGGCGCGCGCCTGGGCCGAGCGCTTCTCGTGGCGTGCGGCTTCGGAGCAATTCGCGGCGCATCTCAAGCCGCGCTCGCGCGCGACGATGGAGCCTTCCAGCGCTGCCGCCTGAGCACGAGGCCGGCCATGGTCCGCGCATCGATTGTCCGCGAGCGCGCCGGGGAGACGGACGACCCCGGCGCAACCGCCTCTCACGCGTGCGATACTGGGGTACTACCTGGCACCACCATGACGCCCCGTCCTCCGTCACCGCCGCATAGCGCCCAGGGCGCACACAATCCCAATCCGCCAGCCCGCCAGAGTGCGGGCGGCTCGACGCGTGCCGCGCGTACCGCCGAAGCGCTCGATCCGCGCGCGCCGGCTTCTGCCGCTAATCCACCGGCCGCACCCGGCGTCGAGCCGCAAACCGCATCGGTAAGCGAGCACGCCGCTCCTGTCGCGGCACGCGCAGCCCCACCGGAGCCGCCCGAGCCGCCGCACCTGCACGAACCGCTCGGCCCCGACGATCCGCTCGCTCCGTTGCCCTTTAACCCGTACAAGGGCAACCGTGGCATTACCCGCGCATGGAAGGCGCTCAAGTACTCGATCAAGGGCTTTCGCGCCGCCATCCGCGAGGAAAGCGCGTTTCGCCAGGAGCTCACGCTCGCGGCCATCCTCGTGCCCATCGGCGTGTTCATTCCGGTCGAGCCGGTCGAGCGTGTGCTGCTGCTCGGCTCGGTGATCCTGGTGCTGATCGTCGAGCTGCTCAATTCGAGCATCGAAAACGCCGTCGACCGCATCGGCCTCGAGCGCAACGAGCTTTCGGGCCGCGCCAAGGACCTGGGCAGCGCGGCCGTCACGCTCGCCTTGCTGCTCTGCGTGCTGACCTGGGGGCTGATCCTCGTACCCCGCTTCGGGCCCCTGCTGCTGCACGGAATCGGCGTACTCTAGTGCCCGAACACCCCCGTGTAGCGGGGCCCCGCCTCTGCCCCACGCTCTTGACAGGCGCAAGCTGTCGGTGCGCGCGGGCCGTCGGTTTATAATCGAACGACAGTCTTATAACGACCAACCACGTCCGGGCCGCGCGCACCGCAATATACAAGCGGGCGCCTCGCGCCCGGCACAGCATTTTCAGGGCCGGACGACATGGATGCCAAACCTCCCCGCCGTACACGTGAACGGATTCTCGAGTTGTCGTTGAAACTGTTCAATGAAATCGGCGAGCCGAACGTCACCACGACGACCATCGCCGAGGAAATGGAGATCAGTCCAGGCAACCTGTACTACCACTTCCGCAACAAAGACGACATCATCAACAGCATCTTCAGCCAGTTCGAGCAGGAGATCGAAAAGCGTCTGCGCTTTCCCGAAGACCATCGCGCCACCATCGACGAGATGTGGGCGTACTTGCAGTACATGGTGGACTTCACGTGGCGCTACCGCTTTCTCTATCGCGACCTGAACGACCTGCTCGCGCGCAACCGCACGCTGGAGATGCATTTCAAGCAGATCATCAGCCACAAGGTGCACTTCGCGAAGCAGTTCTGCGAGCAGCTCGTGGAAGACGGCGACATGGTCGCCACGCCCGCCGAGATCGACGTGATCTCGACCAACATTGGTGTGATCGCCACCTACTGGCTGTCGTACCAGTTCGTGATGAACCCGCGCAAGTACAACGACCAGGAAGCGATTCGCGACGAGCTGCACCAGGTGAGCGTGCAGATCGTCTCGCTGATGGCGCCGTATCTGCGCGGCCGCGCGCGCGAGCTGTTCGACGATCTCGTCTCGGGCAAGCTCCCGAAGCGCGAGTTCTACGACTACCTGCCGCCGCGCGAAGGCGCGGGCGCCGCCAAGGACAACCGCGAATAAAGGCCAAAGCCGAATGAAAGCAGTCTGCGTGTATTGCGGCTCCTCACCCGGAGCCAACCCGATTTATACCGAAGCCGCCCAGGCCTTTGGCCGCGCGCTCGTCGCCGCGAACCTCGCGCTCGTCTATGGCGGCGGCAAGGTCGGACTGATGGGCGTGATCGCCGACACCGTGATGGCGGGCGGCGGCCGCGCCATTGGCGTGATTCCCGAGCTGCTGGTGGACAAGGAAGTGGGCCATGCGGGCCTCACCGAGCTGCACGTCGTGCCCGACATGCACCATCGCAAGAAAATGATGGCCGACCTCTCGGACGCGTTCGTCGCGATGCCGGGCGGCGCGGGCACGCTCGAAGAGCTGTTCGAGGTCTACACGTGGGCGCAGCTCGGCTATCACCGCAAGCCGGTGGGCGTGCTGAACATCGGAGGCTTTTACGATCCGCTGATGTCGCTGCTCGACCACACGGTGCGCGAAGGCTTCATGCGCCAGACCTACCGCGACATGCTGCAAACCGATAGCGACCCCGCGGCGCTGATCGCCAAGCTTCAGCGCTACCACGCGCCCGAGAAGGACAAGTGGGCGGACTTGCGCGAGAACGTTTGATCTAGCCGCACGCTTCTGTTCCCTCGACAAACCGCAGTCACTACGATGAGTCCGTCGCAATGAGCAAGGTTGTCCTGATCACTGGCGCAAGCCGCGGCATTGGCCGCGCGACGGCGCGTCTGCTTGGCGCGCACGGCTGGACCGTGGGCGTCAACTATCTGCACAACGAACCGGCCGCCGACGAAACCGCCGCCGAAGTGGGCCGCGCGGGCGGCCACGCGCGCGTGCTGCGCGGCGACGTGGCGAACGAGGCGGACGTCATCGCGATGTTCGACGCGCTCGAATCGGCCTACGGCCGTATCGATGCGCTCGTGAACAACGCAGGCATCGTGGCGCCGGGCAGCCAGGTCGCCGACATGAGCGCCGAGCGCCTGAAGCGCATGTTCGACGTGAACGTGTATGGCGCGTTTCTGTGCGCACGTGAAGCGGCGCGGCGCATGTCGAAGGATCGCGGCGGCGACGGCGGCGCGATCGTCAACGTTTCTTCTGCTGCCGCGCGGCTGGGCTCGCCCAATGAATATGTCGACTATGCGTCGTCGAAGGGCGCGGTCGACACGATGACAATTGGACTGGCCAAGGAACTCGGCCCGCAAGGCGTGCGCGTGAACGCCGTGCGCCCGGGCCTCATCGACACCGAGATCCACGCGAGCGGCGGTCGCCCGGATCGCGCCGCCGTGCTCGGCGCGCAAACGCCGCTCGGCCGGCCCGGAAGCGCCGACGAAGTCGCGCAAACGATCGTGTGGTTGCTGAGCGACGCTGCGTCCTACGTCACGGGCGCCCTGCTCGACGTGAGCGGCGGGCGCTGAAGCCGAGCGCCGGACTCAGCTAGAACGACGAACCGCGCTCGCGCAGGAACGCGGTCTCTTCGTCGGTGGACACGCGGCCCAGTTGCGCATTGCGATGGGGAAAGCGCCCAAAGCGCTCGAAGACGTTCGCGTGGCGCACTGCGTAATCGTAGTAGCCCTGCCCTTCAGGCTCTTTCGCCAGCTCGCCGAAAAGCCGCAGCGATTCGCGCTGCGCTTCGGCGCTTTCGGCATGCTCGAACGGCAGATAGGCGAACGAGCGGTGCTGCAGCGTGGGCAGGCGCAGATCCGCGCCGCTCTCCACCATCGCACGCGCAATGCCGAGCGCCTTGTCGTCCGCGGAGAACGCGTGCGGCGTGCCGCGATGGCAGTTGCGCGAAAACTGGTCGAGCACGATCACGAGCGCGAGCGCGCCTTCGGGTGTTTCGCACCATGCGTCGAGTTCGCCCGCGCAGGCGGCGTCGAGCAGCGCGCCGAAGCGTTCGCGCAGCTTCGCGTCGAACGCCGCATTCTTGCGGAACCACATCTTCCGCTCGCGGCCGAACGCCTCCGAACCCGGGGCGCCGAACCAGAAGTCGAGCACCTCGTGCGCTCGCGCGTCGAGATGCATTACGCCAGTTCCAGCACGAGACGCCGCGTACGCGCGCTCTTCTTTTCGAGCTTCGCCACACGCAGCGCGCCGATCTCCTGCGTGTTGCGCACGTGCGTGCCGCCGCAAGGCTGCAAATCGACGCTCTCGATGCGCAAGAGCCGCACACGGCCCAAGCCCATGGGCGGCTTCACGCTCATCGTGCGCACGAGTTCGGGGCGTTGCGCCATCTCTTCGTCGGTGATCCATTCGGTCGCCACCGCATGCGCGCCCGACACGAGTTCGGCAAGCCGCGCCTCCACCATGTCGCGCTCGATCGGCTCGACCGTGGCGAAATCGAGGCGCGCATAGTCGGTCGTGATGCTGCAGCCGTCCACGGGGTACGGCAGCACCGCGCACATCAGATGGCTCGCCGTATGCAGGCGCATGTGCCGGTGGCGGCGCGCCCAGTCGATCTCGGCGCGCACGCGCTCTCCGGCGGCGAGGCGCGCGAGCAGCGCTTCCTGGCCGGGCGCGGGAACGTGCAGCGCGTCGTCGGGCGTCGCGCCTTCGAACTTCGCCTTGCGGGTGTCGGCAATCTCGATGCGCGTGCCGTCGGCGAGCACCAGCGCGCCGGCGTCGCCGGCCTGGCCGCCGCCGAGCGGATAGAACACGGTCTGGTCGAGCCGCACGCCGTCCTCGCCAACGGCAAGCACGGTCGCTTCGCACTGCGTGAGATAGGCGTCTTCGCGAAAGAGCGCGCGGGTGGTCGTCATCGTGGGTGTCTCCTTGTTTTGCTGACGGCTGGCCGCGCAACGGCGGCCGCGAGCCAAAGGGGCATTATGGCCGCCTCGTGAAACACCCCGCTGGACGGCCGCGACGCGCCAGCGCCTGACTGTACCGGCCCACGGACCGGCACAATCGGGCGCGGCGAATCAACCCGGGTGATTGCGCATCCAGTCGGCGGTATCGAAGAACGAGTGCAGCAGGCGCTCGCGCAGCGGCTCCGGCAGGCCCACGTCTTCCATCGCCCACGCCATGCAGCGCAGCCACTGGTCGCGCTCGGACGAGGCGATCGCGAACGGCAAATGGCGCGCGCGCAAACGCGGATGACCGAAGCGCTCGATGTAATGGTCCGGGCCGCCAAGCCAGCCGCAGAGGAACCAGAACAGCTTGTCGCGCGAACCGTCGAGCGTTTGCGGGTGCATCGCGCGAATGCCCGCAAAGTCGGCCTCGAGGTCCATCAGGTCATAAAAACGGTCGACGAGCTCGCGCACGCGCGCCTCGCCGCCGACGAGTTCGAAGGCCGTGGGTTTCTGCGGCGCTTCGTCGGCTGGATCGGTCATACGGTTGAATCAGAACAAAAAGAGGGACGGCAACACATTGCCGGAAACCAACAATTCTCGCATAGCGGCGCGTGGCGGCGGGTTGTCGCCTCGCGCCTCAGGCGTCGCGCAGCGACTGCAGCGCCGGCCGCGCGAGCACGTGCCGCAGGCTGATCCACCCGCCCACGCCTGCGCACACCACGCCAGCGGCGATGCCGGCCGGGAAGAGCCACGGATCGAACGGGAGATAGAACAGAAACACGTGCGTGGCGAGCACCGAGCCGATCGCCTGCGCGCCGATCGCCGCCAAGAGCCCCGCGAGCGCCCCCACCGAGATGAATTCGGCCACTTGCACCGCGCGCACCTGCTGGTGCGATGCCCCGAGCGCGCGCAGCAGCGCCGACTCGCGCATGCGCTCGTCGCGCGTGCCCGCGAGCGCCGCGTAGAGCACCAGCACGCCGGCGGCGAGCGTAAAGAGAAAGAGGAACTGCACCGCGCCGATCACCTGCTCGAGCACGCGCTCGATCTGCGCGAGAATCGGCGCGATGTCGATCGCGGTGACGTTGGGATAGCGCGCGACGAGACCGTCCACGACCTCGCGCTGCCCAGGCGGCAGGTGAAAGCTCGTGATGTAGGTCGCCGGAAAATCGCGCAACAGCCCGGGCGGCATCAGCACGAAGAAGTTGACCTTGAACGAGCCCCAGTCGAGCTTGCGCACGCTCGTCACGGGCGCCGTGACTTCGAGGCCGGTCACATCGAACTTGAGCACGTCGCCGGGCTTCACGTTGATGAGCTTCGCGAGACCCTGCTCGATCGAAAGCTGCGGTGTGCCCGAATCGCCATACCAGGTGCCCGCCTCGATGCGGTTGTCGTCGGGCAGCTTCGTCGTGTACGAGAGATTGAACTCGCGATCCACCAGGCGGCGCGCATCCTCGCTCTTGTACGAGTCGGGATTCACCGGCTTGCCGTTGATCGAGATGAGACGCCCGCGCACCATCGGCTGGAGATCGCTGTCGTTGGCCCCGGCAATGCCATGCGCGCGCAGCCAGGCCGCCACGGCGTCGCGCTGGTCGGGCTGGATGTCGATGAGGAACTCGTTGGGTGCGTCCGGCGGCGTGGACTTGCGCCAGCCATCTACAAGGTCGTTGCGCGTCATCGCGATCAGCAACAGGCACATGAGGCCGATGGCGAGCGCCGTGATCTGCAGCGCGCTTGCGCCCGGCCGCCGTTCGAGCGACGCCAGCGCATAGCGCCAGCCCACACCCGCGCGCGCCTGGCCGGACAGTCGCCCGCTGCGCGCCACGCGCGCCGCACACCAAAGCGCCGCGCGCGCCACGCAGGCAAACACGAGCAGTCCGAGCGCGAAGCCGCCCGCAACGATGCCGCCCAGCTTCAACTCCCCCGCCGCGATCACGAGCAGCCCCGCAAAGAGCGCAATGCCGACGCCATACGCCGCCCACGCGGCGCGCCCTTCGTCGCCCCACTCGCGGCGCAGCACGCGCACCGGCGGCACGCGCGTGAGCGGCAAGAGCGGCGGCAGCGCGAAGCCGAGCAGCAACACGAGGCCCGCGGCGATGCCTTCGAGCACGGGCAGCGGCCCGGGCTGCGGCAGCACGACGTCGATGAGATTGCCGAGCCACGCCAGCAGCGCGAGGTGGCCCGCGTAGCCGAGCGCGACGCCTGCCGCACCGCCCGCGAGCCCGAGCCCCGCGAACTCCAGCACGAAGAGCGTGCGCAGCGTGCGTTGACTCGCGCCGAGGCAGCGCATCGCGGCGCACGCGTCGAGATGGCGGCGCGTGTAGCGATGCGCGGCCATCGCGATCGCCACGGCCGCGAGCAGCGCCGTGAGCAACGAAACGAGCGTGAGGAAGTGGCGCGCGCGGTCGAGCGTCTCGCGCACCTGCGGCTGGCCGTCCTGGAGCGATTCGAGCGCGACGCCGCGCATCTTGCCGCCATCCACACGCTCGCGCGACCAGGCCGCGAACTGCGCGACGGCCGGATCGGCGCCCGCCACGAGCAGCCGGTAGGTCACGCGGCTGCCATAGCCGATCAGCCCCGTCGACGCGACTTCGTCCGCGCGCATCATGAGGCGCGGCGAGAAGTTCACGAAGGAAAAGCCACGGTCGAGTTCTTTGGTGATGAGCGCGTTCACGGTGAAGGTGCGCGTGCCGACCTTCACCGTGTCGCCAATATGCAGCTTGAGCGCTTCGAGCAGTTCGTCGTCCACCCAGACGGTGCCGGGTGGCGGAATGCCCTGCGCCGCATGATCGGGCGCGCCCGGCGCCGCGGCGATGCGCAGCGCACCGCGCAGCGGATAGTCCGCCGACACGGCTTTGATGGCGGCAAGGCGCGTGGCCGTTGCGCCAGGAGCGGCGGAAGCGCCGGCCCCCGAACCCACCATGCTCGGAAAGATCGCCGTGGTCGCCGTGCGCAGCGAGAGCGACTGCGCCTCGCGCGCAAACATCGGATCGACGGGGTGATCGGCGCGCACGATGAAATCGGCGGCGATCATGCGCCGGGCGTCGCGTTCGAGACCGCGCTGCAGGCGGTCAGCGAGAAAGCCGACGCTTGCGAGCGCCGCCACGGCGAGCACGAGCGCGAGCAGCAGCATGGTCAGTTCGCCCGCGCGCCAATCGCGTGCCGTCATGCGCGCGGCAAGATGCACGAGATCGGACCAGCTTGGGGTCGTACGCACGGCCACCGGCCCACGACCGCCCTGGCCGCCGCCGGTTGCGCCCGGCGGATCAGCCTGCACAAAGCCCGGGCCGCCTTCGCTGCGCGGCGGCTTTGCGTTAGAAGAAGAAGGCGCGCCGCCGCTCAATCGTGACGACCCCGCAACGAAAGACGCGAAACCATGTGCGTCGCCATGCCGCGAAAACCGCCTTGCACGCCGCGCCACAGGCGTGGCAGCGCCCAGGCCGCGAGCACGAGAAAGGCCACGAGCATGACGAGGAACAGCAGCGGCACGAAGAACGCGAGCAGCACGCCCACGAAGGTCATGCCGTCCTCGGCGCTCGACGTGACGACGTTCGACACCGGTTCGGGAGAAAGATTGATGAGCGCGCGCGTGCCCGCCTTGGCGAGATGCGCCGTGCCTGCGAGCGTGCCGCCCGCCAGCGCGGCGACGGTCAAGAGTGCCGGATCGGCGTGGCCGAGCGCGCCGGCCGCCAGCACGGCCCCGGCCGGAATGCGGATGAAGGTATGCACCGCGTCCCAGAGCGAGTCGAACGCGGGGATCTTGTCGGCGAGGAATTCGAGCACCGTGAGCGCGGCGGCGATGCCGATCACCCATGGCGAAGCGAGCACGGCAAGCGTGTCGGGGAGGTGAATCAGGCCAAGACGTTGCAGTACGCCGGCCATCAGCACCGTAAGGTAGAGGCGCAGGCCGCTGCCCCAGGACAGGCCCGCTGCTAGCGAAAGTGGTTCCAGCATGGCTGCCTCCTCGCGCGGCGCGGCCGGGGCGCCGGCGCTCCACGCGCGAAACGGGAGAGCAGGCGCGCTGTGCGCACGCGCTCGCCGCTGATGCGGCGCGGAGTGTTATCGGGTTATGACCGTTCCATTATAGCCACGCTCGCTGCGGTGCCGCAGCGGTGTTGCGCGGCCGCGGCACTCGGTCGGAGCCGCGGTATGCATAGCGAATTGGATCAAGCCGCCGAAGAAAGCTTGAGACCGATGAGGCCAAGCACGATCAGCGCGGCGCTCGCCACACGCGCGGCGCTCACGGCCTCCCCCATCATGACGATGCCGAACACGAACGCGCCGACCGCGCCAATGCCCGTCCACACCGCATAGGCGGTGCCGAGCGGCAATTGACGCATGGCCATGGCGAGCAGCACGAAGCTGCCCAGCGCCGTGACCACGGTGAACACCGAGGGCCAGAGCCGCGTGAATCCTTCGGAAGATTTGAGACCGGCGGCCCACGCCACTTCGAGCAGGCCAGCGATGAGAAGAAGAAACCAGGACATGGGGACGCTCCATTCAAAAATGGGGCCGTCCCCGATGACCAAAAAAACTGCAAGGCCGTCCTTACAGAAGTGTAATTATAGCACCAGCGCGGTGCAGGCTCACTGCACGCCGACCAGCCGATACCCCACGCCTGTCTCCGTGACGATGTGCTCGGGCTGCGCGGGATCGCGCTCCAATTTCTGCCGCAGATGCGCCATATAGATCCGCAGGTAGTGGCTGCTCTCCACATGCGACGGCCCCCATACCTCGCGCAGCAGCTGCCGGTGCGTCAGCACGCGCCCGGCGTCGCGCACAAGCGTGGCGAGCAGGCGGTACTCGATAGGCGTGAGATGCACGGGCGCGCCTTCGCGCGTCACCTGGCGCAGCGCGAGGTCGACGTTCACCGCGCCGAAGCTCACCTGCGGCGCTTCGTTCGCCCCGCCGCGGTTGCGCCTGCGCAGTTGCGCCCGGATGCGCGCAAGCAACTCGGACACGCCGAACGGCTTGGTCAGGTAGTCGTCGGCGCCAGCGTCGAGTGCGGCCACCTTCTCGCTTTCCTGGGTGCGCGCCGAAAGCACGATGACGGGCAGATCGCTCCAGCCGCGCAGCTCGCGGATCACGTCGAGGCCGTCGGTGTCGGGCAGGCCCAGATCGACGATCACGAGGTCCGGCTTGCGCGTGGCGGCCTCGACGAGGCCCTGCTTGCCGGTCTCGGCGTCGTGCACCACGAAGCCCTCGCCCTCGAGCGTGGCGCGCACGAATCGGCGAATCTGTTTTTCGTCTTCGATCAGAACAACGGCGATGCTCGGGTCACTCATTTGCGGGTTTGGGATCGAAGGTTTTTTCGGGGGCGGCCATCCGTGGGGCGGCCATCCGTGGGACGGCCACCCGTGGGGCCGATTCGCCGCTGACGGGTTCAGTCGCGCTCGCGCGTTGCGCGTCGCCGGACGGCTCAAGCGGCTCCAGCGGATCGAGCGCTTCATGCATCTCCGACGTATCGTTCACATCGGCGGGCAGCGGCGGCGGCGACTCCACGGGCAGCGCAAACCAGAACGTCGCGCCTTCCACATGGCCGTCGGCCGCGACGCGATTAGCCGCGCCGATTGTACCCCCGTGCGCTTCGACGATCGCCCGGCAGATGGCGAGTCCGAGCCCGATTCCGGGCTTGGCCGACTCCTTCTCGCCACGCGTGAACTTCTCGAACACGCGCTCGCCCATGCCGGGCGGCAAACCCGGCCCGTTGTCCTCGATGGAAACGCGCACGAACGGCTGGCCGCCCTCCTCCACGCGGCGCGCCGCGATGGTGAGCGGCGTGTCGGCGGGCGTGTACTTGGCCGCGTTCTCCAGCAGGTTCGAAAAGAGCCGCTCCATCAGCACGGCGTCGAGCTGGAGCAGCGGCAAGCCCTCCTCCAGCTTCACCTGGACCGGGTGCCGCGCAAGCACGCGGCGGCAAGCGGCGAGCGCCGCGCCCACGGTTTCCTCGAGCAACGTCCATTGTCGATTGAGCTTGAGGCTGCCGGCCTGCAGGCGCGCCATGTCGAGCAGGTTCGTGACGATGCCCGTCATGCGCAGCGCCTCGTCGTGAATCGCCTCGATCAACTCGCCCGAGCGGGGGTCTTGCGCCTCCTCGGGCTCATGGGTTTGCGCGAGCATCGACGAGAAGCCGACGATCGCCGTGAGCGGCGTGCGCAGGTCGTGCGAAATGGCCGAGAGCAGCGAGTTGCGCAGGCGCTCCGACTCCATGTTGACGAGCGCGTCGCGCGCGATGTCCACGTAGTGCACACGCTCGAGCGCGAGCGCGATTTGCGCGGCGAACGCGTCGAGCATGCGTTGCTGCTCGGGCACCTGGAGCTCGCGCGTGTCGCGCGTCACGACCGCGAGCACGCCGCGCGTGCGCATTGGCGCCTTGAGCGGCAAGTAGCGCGCAGCCGTGGCCGGCAGCGTATCGGTGCCGTGGCCTGCTGGCTTTTGCTGGTCGTACACCCACTGGCCCACGTCGATGTCGAGGTTTTCGGCGTCGAGCATGATCTTCGGATCGGGCTCTTCGATCTTCTGCTGCACCTTGTCGGCGCTATCGGGCAACAGCAGCGCCACGCGCGCGCCGAACACCTCGCTCACGTGACGGCTGCCGATCGCCACAATCTGCTCCGTGGTGAGCGCCGCGGCCAGCTCGCGCGCCATCGCGTACATCGCACCCGTGCGCTGCTCGCGCCGCTGCGCGACGCTCGCCTCGCGGCGCAGGCTCGACGTGAGATGGCTGATGACGAGCGAAGTGAGCAGCATGCCGACGAAGGTCAGCAGATATTGCGTGTCCGTCACCGAAAACGACATGCGCGGCGGCACGAAGAAAAAGTCGTACGCCGCGACGCTCGCAAACGAGAGCATGACGCCCGGCCCGCGCCCGAGCTTCGTCGCCGCGAAGATCACGCCGAGCAGATACAGCATGACGAGATTCGCGAGGTCGATGCGGTCGATCAGTTGGCTCGCGATGAGCGTCACGCATGCACAGATCACGAGCGCGGCCGCGTACGCGCGCGGCGGCGAGCGCTCCGCCCCGCCCGCCGCGAGCGCCTCACGCCATGCGTTGGCGGCGCGTGTTGCGGCGCTGACCGCGCCTGCCTCGCTGCCCGGGCGCACCGCGTCGCCCGCACTCGCGCGCACGAGCGTGAGATCGACGTCGCCGGCTTTTTCGGCCAGGCGCTCGCCGAACGGGCGCTTCACCCAGCGCGAAAAGCCCGTGCGCAACGAGCCGCCCGCCACGAGCTTCGACACGTTGCGCAGCCGCGCGTAGCCGACGAGTGTCGTCGCGGCGTCCTCGCCCGCGAGCGTCGCCGTTTCGGCGCCGAGTTCGGAGGCGAGCTTGAGCGCGCCGAGCGTACGCTCACGCGTCGCATCGGGCAGGCGCTGGAGCTTCGGCGTCTCCACATATACGGCGATCCAGTCGGCCTTCAGGCTCGCGGCGAGCCGCGCGGCGGCGCGCACCAGCGCGTTCGCCTCGGGCCCCGGCCCCACGCAGACGAGAAGGCGCTCGCGCGCCTGCCAGACATGCTGGATCGAGCGGTCGGCGCGATACTCGCGCATCTGCGCGTCCACGCGGTCGGCCGTGCGGCGCAGCGCCAGCTCGCGCAGCGCGATCAGGTTGCCCTTGCGAAAGAAGTTGCGCACCGCGCGCTCGGCCTGCGCCGGCATGTAGACCTTGCCGTCGCGCATGCGGTCGAGCAGTTCTTCGGCGGGCAGGTCGACGAGTGTGACTTCATCGGCACGGTCGAACACTCGGTCGGGTACGGTCTCCCACACGCGAATGCCGGTGATCTGCCCCACCACGTCGTTGAGGCTTTCGAGGTGCTGCACATTGACGGTCGTGTAGACGTCGATGCCCGCGTCGAGCAGCTCGTACACGTCCTGCCAGCGCTTCATGTGACGCGCGCCGGCCACGTTCGAATGCGCGAGTTCGTCGACGAGCACGAGTTGCGGCTTGCGCTCGAGCGCGGCGTCGAGATCGAATTCTTCGAGCAGACGCCCGCGATAGGCAATGCGCTGACGCGGCATGACGTCGAGGCCGGCGGTGAGCGCGGCGGTCTCGCTGCGGCCATGCGTCTCGACGATGCCGACCACCACATCCACGCCCTCCTCGGCGCGGCGGCGCGCAGCCTGCAGCATCGCATAGGTCTTGCCGACGCCCGCCGACGCGCCGAAAAAAATCTTCAGCTTGCCGCGGCGGCGTTTTTCTTCGTCGCGCTGCAGGCGGTCGAGCAGTTCGTCGGGATCGGGGCGGTTCATGCGGAAGCCGGAATGGAATTCACGTGGATTGCACCTGGGGCACGAAAGATCGTCTCACCGTGGCGCGGAAATGGCAAACCGCACGCCCGACGCGCAAGGCGTCGAGCGTGCGTTGCGGCGTGGCAATCGTCGCTCAGCCAACATCTTTGCCGTCGAGCGCGAGGTTCAGCTCGAGCACGTTCACGCGCGCCTCGCCGAACAGGCCGAACTGACGGCCCTTCGTGTAGCGGTCCACGAGCGCCTGGACGTCGTTCGCGCTCAGGTGGCGCGCCTGCGCCACGCGCGCCACCTGGTACGCGGCGGCTGCCGGCGAGATCTCCGGGTCGAGGCCGCTGCCCGATGACGTCACGAGGTCGGCGGGTATGGGCTGCGAGACATCGGTGCCCGCTGCCTTCAAGGCGTCGATGCGGCCTTTGATCTCGTCGGCGAGCGCCGGGTTGGTCGGCCCGAGGTTCGAGGCGCCCGAACCCGTCGCGTTGTACGGCATGGGCGAGGTGGCCGAGAGGCGGCCCCAGAAGTACTGGGGCGCATCGAACTGCTGGCCGATGAGCGCGCTGCCCACCACCTTGCCGTCGACTTCGACGAGGCTGCCGTTGGCCTGGCGATGGAACGCGGCCTGGCCGAATGCGGTCATCACGGCCGGATACACGAGGCCGGTGATGACCGTCAGCACGGCGAAGATCACGATCAGAGGACGAAACTGCGATTTCATTTTGGCTTCCTATGTATCTATCCGTGTCTATCCAGACGGCTCAAACCCAGCCGAATGCGGCGAGCGCCATGTCGATCAGCTTGATGCACGGGAACGGCAGCAGGATGCCGCCGAGGCCGTAGACCAGCAGATTGCGGCGCAACAGCGTCGCCGCGCCGAGCGGCCGGTACTTCACGCCCTTGAGCGCGAGCGGAATCAGCATCACGATGATGAGCGCGTTGAAGATCACCGCCGAGAGGATCGCCGACGAAGGCGACGTGAGGTGCATGACATCGAGCACGCGCAGTTGCGGATACGTCGAAGCGAACGCCGCCGGGATGATCGCGAAGTACTTCGCGACGTCGTTGGCGATCGAGAACGTCGTGAGCGAGCCGCGCGTCATGAGCATCTGCTTGCCGATCTCGACGATCTCGATGAGCTTGGTCGGGTTCGAATCGAGGTCGACCATGTTGCCCGCTTCCTTCGCGGCCTGGGTGCCCGTGTTCATCGCCACGGCCACGTCGGCCTGCGCGAGCGCCGGGGCGTCGTTCGTGCCGTCGCCCGTCATCGCCACGAGCTTGCCCTGCGCCTGGTGCTCGCGGATCGTCGCGAGCTTGGTTTCGGGCGTGGCCTGCGCGAGGAAGTCGTCCACGCCGGCTTCGGCGGCGATCGCGGCGGCGGTCAGGCGGTTGTCGCCCGTCACCATCACGGTCTTGATGCCCATCTTGCGCAGCTCGGCGAAACGCTCCTTGATGCCGCCCTTCACCACGTCCTTCAGCTCGATCACGCCGAGCACGCGCGCGACGCCGTCATGCATTTCAGCCACGACGAGCGGCGTGCTGCCACGACGCGCCACGTCGTCCACGGCGTTGTCGACTTCGCCGGGGAAACGGCCGCCGTGGGTTTCGACGTAGTTCTTGACCGCGTCGGCGGCGCCCTTGCGGATTTCGCGGCCCGGCATGTCCACGCCGCTCATGCGCGTTTGTGCGCTGAAGGCGAGGAACACGGCGTGCAGCGCGTGCATGTCGCGCTGACGAATGTTGAAGCGCTGCTTCGCGAGCACGACGATGCTGCGGCCTTCCGGCGTTTCGTCGGCGAGCGACGACAGTTGCGCGGCGTCCGCGAGCGCTTCTTCGCTCACACCCGGCGCGGGAATGAACGTCGAAGCCTGACGGTTGCCGAGCGTGATCGTGCCGGTCTTGTCGAGCAGCAGCACGTCCACGTCGCCAGCGGCCTCCACCGCGCGGCCCGAAGTCGCGATCACGTTGGCCTGCATCATGCGGCTCATGCCGGCCACGCCGATGGCGGAAAGCAAGCCGCCAATGGTCGTCGGAATCAGACAGACGAGCAGCGCGACGAGCGCCGTGATCGTGACCACGTGGCCCATCTTCGCGGCTTCGACCGAGAACATCGAGAACGGCAGCAGCGTCGCGGTGGCGAGCAGCAGCACGATGGAGAGCGCGACGAGCAGGATCGTGAGCGCGATTTCGTTAGGCGTCTTCTGGCGCTTCGCGCCTTCGACCATCGCGATCATGCGGTCGAGGAAGGCCTCACCCGGATTCGCCGTGACGCGCACGACGATCCAGTCGGAGAGCACGCGCGTGCCGCCCGTCACCGACGAAAAGTCGCCGCCCGACTCGCGGATCACCGGGGCCGATTCGCCGGTAATGGCCGATTCGTCCACCGAGGCCACGCCTTCGATCACTTCGCCGTCCGCCGGAATCGTGTCGCCGGTCTCGACCAGCACCACGTCGCCGCGGCGCAGGTCGGAAGCGGTCATGATGCGGATCGGCGCCTTCGGATGCGGCTCGTTGAGCTTCTTGGCCATGACGTCTTTCTTGGCCTGGCGCAGCGACGCGGCCTGCGCCTTCGAACGCCCTTCGGCGAGCGCTTCCGCGAAGTTCGCGAACAGCACCGTGAACCACAGCCACAGCGCGACCGCGAGGATGAAACCCGCGGGCGCCTCGGCCTGGCCCACGAGCGCCGCAATCCAGAGGATCGTCGTGAGCACGCTGCCCACGTACACGCAGAACATCACCGGGTTGCGCAACTGCGTGCGCGGGTTGAGTTTTCGGAACGAGTCCACGATAGCCGGACGCACCAGCGCCGGATCGAACATGGACCGAGTTGCACTATGCTGATTCATTTTCGTTTCGCTCATGTTGCGAAGGCCCCCGTTCAATGCACGCCCATCATGATCAGATGCTCGACGCCGGGACCGAGCGCGAGCGCGGGCACATAGGTGAGCGCGCCGACCAGCAGCACCGTGCCGAGCAGCAGCACGACGAAGAGCGGGCCATGCGTGGGCAGCGTGCCGCCCGTCACCGCAATGCGCTTCTTGCTCGCCAGCGACCCCGCGATGGCGAGCACCGGGATGATCGTGCCGAAGCGGCCGAACCACATCGCAATGGCGAGCAGCCAGTTGTAAAACGGCGTGTTCACGGTCAAGCCGGCGAACGCGCTGCCGTTGTTGTTGGCTGCCGAGCTGAACGCATACAGGATCTCGGAGAAGCCATGCGCACCAGGATTGGCGATACCGGCCTTGCCCGCGTCCGAGAGCACGGCGATCGAGGTGCCGAGCAGCACGAGCAACGGTGTGAGCAGCACGACGATCGACACCATCTTCATCTCGAACGACTCGATCTTCTTGCCGACGTATTCCGGCGTGCGGCCGATCATGAGCCCCGCCACGAACACCGCGAGCAGCGCGAACACGAGCATGCCGTAGAGACCCGAACCGACACCGCCGAAGATCACCTCGCCGAGCTGGATGAAGAGCATCGGGACGAGGCCGCCGAGCGGCGTGAGCGAGTCGTGCGCCGCGTTCACGGCGCCGCACGAGGCCGCCGTGGTGGCGACGACGAAGATGCCCGTTTGCGCGATGCCAAAGCGCGTTTCCTTGCCTTCCATGTTGCCGCCCGCCTGCAGCGCGCTGGCGTGCTGGTCGACGTTGAGCGACGTGAACATCGGATTGCCCGCCTGCTCGGCGGACAACACGCCGCCCACGGCCACGGCGAACGCGACCGTCATCACCGCGAGCACGGCCACACCCTGCCTGCGGTCGCCGACCACGTTGCCGAACACGAGACACAGTGCGGCCGGAATGATCAGGATCGCCAACATTTCGATGAGGTTCGAGACCGGCGTGGGGTTCTCGTACGGATGCGCCGAGTTCGCATTGAAGAAGCCGCCGCCATTGGTGCCGAGCATCTTGATCGCGACCTGCGAGGCGACCGGGCCCATGGCGAGCGTTTGCGACGTGACCTTCGTGTCGACCGTTTCAGGATTGCCCTTCGCGTCCTTCACGGGGTTGCCCTGGGCGTCGAGCTTCGGCGCGGCGTAGGTCGTGGTTTGCAGCACCGGCACGTCCTGATACGCCTTGAAATTCTGGATCATGCCCTGGCTCATCAGGAGCGCGGCGATGATCGCCGCCATCGGCACGAGGATGTAGAGCGTCGTGCGCGTGAGGTCGACCCAGAAGTTGCCGATGGTCTGCACCGAGTGGCGGGCAAAGCCGCGAATCAGCGCGATCACGACCACGATGCCGGTAGCCGCCGAAAGGAAGTTCTGCACGGTGAGGCCGAGCATCTGCGTGAGATAGCTCACCGTTTGCTCGGGCGTGTAGTCCTGCCAGTTGGTGTTGGTGACGAAGCTCACCGCCGTGTTGAACGCGCCGTCCACCGTCATCGGGCCGAACTGCTGCGGGTTGCCAGGCAGCCAGCCCTGAATGCGCAGCAGCACATAAAGAAAGCCCACGCCGAGCACGTTGAACGAGATGGTGGCGAGTGCATAACGCTTCCAGTTCATCTCGGACTGCGGGTCGACGCCGGCTACGCGATAGAGCAGGTTTTCGAGTGGCGCGAACAGGCGCACGACGCGCGAGCGCCCGTCGAGCACGCGCGTCATGTAGCCCGAGACAGGCACCGCGAGCGCGAGGAGGATGACGATGAAAAGCCCCGCCTGGAGCAGAGTGTTGCCGTTCATTCGATATCCTCCGCGCGCAGCAGCGCATGGACGAGATAAACGAACAGCAACAGCGTTGCCGCCCCCGATAGCCAGAAGATCCAGGTCATGGGCGCACCCCCTTCGCACCTTGATCGCGGCGGTACTGCATCAGCTTCTCGCAGCCCGCGATCAACGCGTATGTGAGCGCGGCGAAAACCACCAGCCCCCCGATATACAGCACATCCATTGTCGTGTTCTCCATTCGCGGATGACGGATGGCTGAAAGTTACCCGCTACGGCATTAAATCCGGATCAAAGGTTTTGGCGCGCGTATAAAAAACGCGTAAACGCGGGGGGCGCGGAAAGAAAAAAGGCGCGCAACATGGGCGTTGCGCGCCTTTTGGGTCGTGGTGACGGCGTAAAGAAGCGAAAAGGAACGTAAATGGTCGAGTCAATACGCGGGCGCCGATGGCTCGCGCCAAGCGACGCAACAGTGCATCAATTTTTACGTCACGGGATCAGGACAGTCGACCCCGTAGTCTTGCGCGCTTCGAGATCGGCGTGTGCCTGGCCGACGTCCTTGAGCGCATAGCGCTGGTTGATCGACGTCTTGACCTTGCCCGAAGCGACCACGTCGAACAGTTCGGCGGACATCGCTTCGTAGTCGGCGCGCTTCGCGATATACGTGAAGAGCGTCGGGCGCGTGAAGAACAACGAGCCGCGCCCCGCAAACTCCGACGAATCGATCGGCGGCAGCGGGCCCGACGCATTGCCGAAGCTCACGAACAAGCCGAGCGGCGCGAGGCAATCGAGCGATTTCGTGTAGGTATCCTTGCCGATCGAGTCGTACACCACGGGCACGCCCGCGCCGTTCGTGATCTCGCGCACGCGTGCCGTGAAGTCTTCGCGCGTGTAGACAATCGGATGGTCGCAGCCGTGCGCCTTCGCGATCTCGGCCTTTTCGTCCGAGCCCACGGTGCCGATCACGGTCGCACCCAGCGCCTTCGCCCACTGGCACACGAGCAGACCCACGCCGCCCGCCGCCGCCTGGATGAGGATGGTGTCGCCGGCCTTCACGCGATACGTGCGGCGCAGCAGGTATTGCGCCGTGAGGCCCTGGAGCATGATCGAGGCCGCCGCTTCATCGCTGATCGCGTCGGGCAGCTTGATCACCTGGTCGGCGCGCAGCACGCGCTCCTGAGCGTAGGCGCCGGGCGGGCGCGCGACGTACGCCACGCGGTCGCCCACCTTCAGCGCGCTCACGCCTTGTCCCACCGCCGTCACCTCGCCGGCCGCCTCCATGCCGAGGCCGGCCGGCAGCGGCTGCGGATAAAGCCCGGTGCGGAAATACACGTCGATGTAATTGAGGCCGCACGCGCTCTGGCGCAAACGCACCTCGCCCTCGCCCGGCTCGCCCACGTCGACGTCCACCCACTTCATTACTTCGGGGCCGCCGGCTTTGTCGTATCGGATTGCCTTGGTCATCACGTCTCCTTGGTGTTGTCCTGGCTAGCTGTTTTCCACCTGCATGGCGCGTCGCGCCCGCGCGGGTCGGACCGCGAATCAGACCACAAATCAGGCCGCGTTTTTCTGGCGCAGCGTGAGCACGTCGAGGAGCATGCGCGCCGTCGAGATATTCGTCGCGCACGGCACGTCGTGCACGTCGCACGCGCGCACGAGCGCGTTGATGTCGGGTTCGTGCGGCTGCGGCGTCATCGGGTCGCGCAGGAAAATCACGATGTCGACGTTGCCTTCCGCAAGCCGCGCGCCGATCTGCAGGTCGCCGCCGTGCGGGCCCGACAGCATGCGCTCGACGTTGATGCCCGTCGCGGCCTCGATGCGCGAGCCGGTCGTGCCGGTCGCGATGATCTCGCAGTGGCGCAGCGTCTCGACGTACTCGCTCGCGAGTTTGACGATGTCGTCCTTCTTGTGGTCGTGCGCGATCAGTGCGACGCGGGTTGGCATGGCGTAGGTCTCCTTGACGTATGGGTTGCGTGCTTGATAGTCGTAATGCGTGTGGTGACGCGGCGCGAGGGCGCCGCGGCTGCCCGGAAGCTGACTCAGTAGGTGCCCGGATAAGCCCCGCCGTCGATCAGCCAGTTTTGCCCGGTGATATAGCCCGCGTGCACGCTGCACAGGAACGCGCAGGCGCGCCCGAATTCGTCGGACGTACCGAAACGTCCGGCCGGAATTGCCTTCATGCGGCGCGCACGCGCTTCTTCTTCCGAAATATGGCTCGCCTTCGCCTGCGCGACGATGGTGGCATGGATACGGTCGGTGTCGAATGCGCCGGGCAGCAAGTTGTTGATCGTGACGCCAGTGGCGGCGACCTGGCGCGCCACGCCCGCGACGAAGCCCGTCAGGCCCGAGCGCGCGCCGTTCGAGAGGCCGAGCACGTCGATCGGCGCCTTCACCGAGGAGCTCGTGATGTTGACGATGCGCCCGAAGCCGCGCGCGATCATGGCGTCGATAGTGGACTGGATCAGCGCGATCGGCGTGAGCATGTTCGCTTCGAGCGCCGCGATCCACGCCTCGTGCGTGTAGGTGCGGAAGTCGCCCGGCGGCGGGCCGCCCGCGTTGTTCACGAGAATGTCGGGCGACGGGCAGGCGGCGAGCGCGGCGGCGCGGCCCGCTTCCGTGGTGATGTCGCAAGCCACGGCCTTCACGTCCACGCCCGTGCTCTTGCGGATATGCGCGGCGGTTTCCTCCAGCGTCTGCGCGGTGCGCGCGACGATCGTCACGTTGACGCCTTCGGCGGCGAGCGCCTCGGCGCAGCCGCGCCCCAGTCCCTTGCTGGCCGCGCACACCAGTGCGTTGCGTCCTGCGATGCCCATGTCCATTGTTTTCGTGTCCTTTTTGCGTGGATGACCGTCCTGTGACAGGGCGGACACGGCCAGACCTTGCGCCGCCCCGCCCCGCGACCTTTTTGGGATTCTAGAAGAATCGGGCGCGGCGCGTGGAAGGCCGATGGCGGCGAAGCCCGTCAGCCGTGCGCGAAGTGGCGTCGCAACGCGCCATGCGCGCGCCGGTACGCGCGTGCTTACCGTATACTTGCGGCTGTAGCGCGGCCCGGCGCCTTCGCAAGCCACGAGCGCTTGCCGCGCGCGGCGGGCCGTGCTCGCCGCAACCGTACAGCCCGGGCGCGCAGCGCCGGGCTCGCGCGGCAGCGGCACGACCGATTCCCCGATTCCCTTGCAGCCTTGTGCGCCCCGCCATGAAACAGGACAGCCGTTTCCCGAATCTCTTCATCCTCGATCACCCGCTGATCCAGCACAAGCTCACGCATATGCGCGACAAGGACACGTCCACGCGCACGTTCCGCGAGTTGCTGCGCGAGATCACGCTGCTGATGGGCTATGAAATCACGCGCGACCTGCCCGTCGCGTCGCGCCGCGTGAAGACGCCGCTCGTCGAAGTCGACGCGCCCGTGATTGCGGGCAAGAAGCTCGCCATCGTGCCGGTGCTGCGTGCGGGCGTGGGCATGTCCGACGGCCTGCTCGAGCTGGTGCCCTCCGCGCGCGTCGGCCATATCGGCGTGTATCGCGCCGACGACCATCGCCCGGTCGAATACCTCGTGCGCCTGCCGGACCTCGAGGACCGCACCTTCATCCTGTGCGATCCGATGGTCGCGACCGGCTACTCGGCGGCGCACGCGATCGACGTGCTCAAGCGCCGCGGCGTGCCCGGCGAGCGCATCCTGTTCCTTGCACTGGTGGCCGCGCCCGAGGGCGTGGACGTGTTCCAGAAGGCGCACCCGGACGTAAAACTCTACGTGGCTTCGCTCGACTCGCATCTGAACGAGCACGCCTACATCATTCCGGGCCTCGGCGACGCAGGCGACCGGCTGTTCGGCACGAAGAACTAAGACCGGCACCACCGTTGCATCGGGGCGGCCGGCGGGACTGGCCGCCCTCACCCCCTCCCTGCCTTCTGCGGACATCCCGATCCCGCCCCCTATGTACCCTGCGCGGCCGGCGCAACCTGCCATCGCCTGACGCCCCGTCACGTAGGCAGGCGAAGCCGGACGGTCCCGGCGTGATAAAATTCAGATCCACCTGAACGGGCGCTGCGTCCCGTCCTGCCGGCACATCTTGCCGCACAGGCTTTACGCGAGAAGTGCGAGAGAGGCGAGAGGCGCGCGAAGCATCACGCGCGCCGCGCGAACGACGCACGAAGACCGCGCCCGGGAACATCGCAGCGACAACAGCACATTGCACACTGCACGCGCACGGCGCGTGAGACGGAGAAAGGTATGGCGGGTCATTCGAAATGGGCCAACATCAAGCACAAGAAGGCTGCTGCTGACGCGAAGCGCGGCAAGGTCTGGACGCGGCTCATCAAGGAAATCCAGGTCGCGGCGCGCATGGGCGGCGGCGACGCCGACACGAACCCGCGCCTGCGTCTGGCCGTCGACAAGGCGTACGACGCCAACATGCCCAAGGACAACATCAACCGCGCCATCCAGCGCGGCGTGGGCGGCGTCGACGGCGCGAACTACGAGGAAATCCGCTACGAAGGCTACGGCATCGGCGGCGCGGCCGTCATCGTCGACACGATGACCGACAACCGCACCCGCACGGTCGCGGAAGTGCGCCACGCGTTCTCGAAGTTCGGCGGCAACATGGGCACGGACGGCTCCGTTGCGTTCATGTTCGATCACGTCGGCCAGTTCGTGTTCGCGCCGGGCACGCCCGAGGACGAACTCATGAACGCCGCGCTCGAAGCCGGCGCCGACGACGTCGTGACGAACGAAGACGGATCGATCGAAGTGGTCTGCCCGCCGTTCGACTTCACGAAGGTCAAGACCGCGCTCGAAGCCGCGGGCTTCAAGGCGGAAATGGCCGAAGTCACCATGAAGCCGCAAAACGAGGTCGAATTCACGGGCGACGACGCCGTGAAGATGCAAAAGCTGCTCGACGCCCTCGAAAACCTGGACGATGTCCAGGACGTGTACACCAACGCGTCGATCGCCGAGGAATAAGGCGTCGGCCCGGGAGGCCGCGCATGGGCGCCGCTTAGGCTCTGCTCACGCCCCGCCTCCTGCAAGCGATTTTCACGGCCGGCGCACTGTGCGCCGGCCGCAACTGTTTCTGGTCTTGGTCTTTCGGGGATTCTCATGAAGTTACTCGTCGTCGGTTCTGGCGGCCGCGAACATGCGCTGGCGTGGAAGCTCGCGCAGGCGCCGCGCGTGCAGCTCGTCTACGTCGCACCCGGTAACGGCGGCACCGCGCAGGACGAGCGGCTCGCCAACGTCGACATCACGGACATCCACGAGCTCGCCGATTTTGCCGAGCGCGAAGGCGTCGCCCTCACCGTGGTCGGTCCGGAAGCGCCGCTCGCCGCGGGCATCGTCAACGTGTTCCGCCAGCGCGGCCTGAAGGTGTTCGGCCCGTCGAAGGAAGCCGCGCAGCTCGAAAGCTCGAAGGACTTCGCCAAGGCGTTCATGAAGCGCCACAACATCCCGACCGCCGCGTACGAGACGTTCTCCGACGCGACAGCCGCGCACGCCTACGTCGAGAAAAACGGCGCGCCCATCGTCATCAAGGCCGACGGCCTCGCTGCCGGCAAGGGCGTGGTCGTGGCGATGTCGCTGGAAGAAGCGCATCAGGCCATCGACATGATGCTCGCCGACAACAAGCTCGGCGACGCCGGCGCGCGCGTGGTGATCGAAGAGTTCCTGGCAGGCGAAGAAGCGAGCTTCATCGTCATGGTGGACGGCAAGCACGTGCTCGCGCTCGCCTCGAGCCAGGACCACAAGCGCCTGCAGGACGGCGACCAGGGCCCGAACACGGGCGGCATGGGCGCCTACTCGCCCGCGCCCATCGTCACGCCGCAGCTGCACGCGCGCGTGATGCGCGAAATCATCCTGCCGACCGTGGCGGGCATGGAGAAGGAAGGCATCCGCTACACGGGCTTCCTCTACGCCGGCCTCATGATCGACGCGCAGGGCAACCCGAAGACGCTCGAGTTCAACTGCCGCATGGGCGACCCCGAAACGCAGCCGATCATGGCGCGCCTGAAGGGCGACTTCTCGAAGGTCGTGGAGCACGCCATTGCCGGCACGCTCAACCAGGTCGAGCTCGAATGGGACCGCCGCACGGCGCTGGGCGTCGTGCTCGCCGCGCACAACTATCCGGACACGCCGCGCAAGGGCGACCGCATCAGCGACATCCCGGCCGAGACCGCCGATTCGGTCACGTTCCACGCGGGCACGCAGATGGTGGACGGCAAGCTCGTGACCTCGGGCGGCCGCGTGCTGTGCGTGGTCGGTCTCGCCGATTCGGTGCGCAGCGCGCAGAACGTGGCATACGAGACCGTGAACCGCATCTCGTTCGACGGCATGCAGTATCGCAACGACATCGGCTATCGCGCCGCGGGGCGCAAGCAGTAAGCACAGCGCTTGCCTGGGGCCGCGAGCATGAATGCGGCCCCAAATGAAACGAATGGCCGTATGCAGCCGCCTGGCTGCGCGCCGCAGTCACCGCGCCACGGTTTTTTCGTCTACCCGCTTACGCTCGCCCTAAAGTTGTCCAACGCGAGCAAACCAGCGCAGCAGCCTGAGCGTGCTTAGCACGCAGCCCACGCGGGCGCCGTTGGCGCCGGACGTCGCGCCAATCGGCGCTACACTGCCGCTGTCAGGCCGCCCAGGGCGGTTTATCCGAAAAACCGACGAATAGCCCAACGAATAACCCGATTCCAGCGTCCGCACGCTGCCGTCCCCATTTGATCGATGACCGATTCCCCTAACAGCGCCTCCCCCGACAGTGCCGCCGTCCGCGCCTGGCTGGCCAGCCTGCAGACGCAGATCGCCGACACGCTCGGCGCCTTCGACGGCACGCCGTTCGCCACGGACAACTGGCAGCGCGGGCCCGGCGAAAAGCTGCGTGGCGGCGGTTGCACGCGCATCATCGAAGGCGGCCAGTTCTTCGAGCGTGGGGGTATCGGCTTTTCCGACGTTTCCGGCGACGCCCTGCCGCCGTCGGCCACGGCAGCGCGACCCGAACTCAACGGCCGCGGCTTCGAGGCGATGGGTGTTTCGCTCGTGCTGCATCCGCGCAATCCGTATTGCCCGACGGTGCACATGAACGTGCGCATGCTGCTCGCCACCAAGGCAGGCGAGGCGCCGGTGTTCTGGTTCGGCGGCGGCATGGATCTCACGCCCTACTACGGCTTCGAGGAAGACGCGCAGCACTTCCACCGCGTGTGCCGCGACGCGCTCGCGCCCTATGGCGCGGACCTCTACCCGCGCTTCAAGCGCTGGTGCGACGACTACTTCTTCCTGAAGCACCGCAACGAAGCGCGCGGCGTGGGCGGCATTTTCTTCGACGACTACGCCACGGGCGGCTTCGACGAGGCGTTCGCAATGCTGCGCAGCGTCGGCGATGGCTTCCTGAAGGCGTATCTGCCAATCATCGAAAAACGGCGCGCCACGCCCTACGGCGAAGCCGAGCGCGAATTCCAGGCGTACCGGCGCGGGCGCTACGTCGAATTCAATCTGGTCTGGGACCGCGGCACGCATTTCGGCCTGCAAAGCGGCGGCCGCACGGAGTCGATCCTGATGTCGATGCCGCCGGGCGCCACCTGGCGCTACGACTGGCAGCCGCTGCCCGGCACGCCGGAAGCGCGCCTCTACAGCGACTTCCTGCCCGTGCGCGACTGGGTCTGACGCCGTGACGCAAGCTTTCACCGTCCCGCCCAACGCACTCGAGAGGCGCGTCGGGCTGCTCGGCGGCACCTTCGATCCGATCCACGAGGGCCACCTCGCGCTCGCGCGCCATTTTGCGCGCGTGCTGGGCCTGAACGAGCTGATCCTGCTGCCGGCCGGCCAGCCGTGGCAAAAGCCGGGCGTGACCGCGGCGCAGCATCGGCTCGCCATGACGCGCGCCGCAGCCGCGTCGCTCGCGTTGCCGGGCGTCACGGTGACGGTGGACGCCGACGAAATCGAGCACAACGGTCCGACCTACACGGTCGAAACGCTGCGCCGCTGGCGCGCAAAAAGCGAAAGCAACGGCGCCGCCGCGCTCACGCTGCTAATGGGCGCCGATCAACTGCTGCACCTTGATTCCTGGCACGAATGGCGCGAGCTTTTCGCGCTTGCGCATCTGGGCGTGGCGAGCCGTCCGGGCTTCGACTTCGCGGCGCTGCCGCCCGAGGTCGCGCGCGAGGCCGCCGCGCGCCGCGCGGGCGCCGCCGCGCTTGCGGCAACGCCGCATGGCCACTTGCTGGTCGACGACACGCTCGCGCTCGACGTTTCGGCGACCGAAATCCGGCGCGACCTGCCGGCCTGCGTGGCGAGCGGGCAACGTCGCGGCACCGCCGCCGACAAGCTTCCCGCAGCCGTGTGGGACTATATCCTTCAACATCATCTCTATCTGCAACACGAGTAACTATGGACATCCGCAAACTTCAACGCGCCATCGTCGACGGTCTCGAAGACGTCAAGGCACAAGACATTCGCGTCTTCAACACGAGCCATCTGACTGAGCTGTTCGACCGCGTGGTCGTCGCGAGCGGCACCTCGAACCGCCAGACCAAGGCGCTCGCCAACAGCGTGCGCGAGAAGGTCAAGGAAGCCGGCGGCGACATCGTGAGCACCGAAGGCGAGGACATCGGCGAATGGGTGCTCGTGGATTGCGGCGACGCGGTCGTCCACATCCTCCAGCCCGCGCTGCGCCAGTACTACAACCTCGAGGAAATCTGGGGCGACAAGCCGGTGCGCGTGAAGCTCGCGACCAACACGGGCTTCGTGGGCGCACGCGCAAGCGAGCCGATGGACGACGAGGACGAAGACGAGGAAGCCGCGCCGGCCGTGAAGAAGCCCGCGCGCAAGACTGCAGCGCGTAAGACCGCGAAGTAAGCGCAGCGCGCTTACGAACGATAATCGTCACGCACGATGAAACTGCATATCGTCGCCGTCGGCCACAAGATGCCGGACTGGATCGCCGAGGGCTTCGAGGAATATACGAAGCGCATGCCGCCGGAGCTGCGCATCGAGCTGCGCGAGGTGAAGCCCGAGCAGCGTTCGTCGGGCCGCTCCGCCGAGAGCGTCATGGCAGCCGAGCGCGTGCGCATCGAAGCTGCGCTGCCCAAGAATGCGCGCATCGTCGCGCTCGACGAACGCGGCAAGGACTGGACCACGATGCAGCTCGCGAAGGCGCTGCCGCTCTGGCAGCAGGACGGCCGCGACGTGGCGTTCCTGATCGGCGGCGCGGACGGGCTCGATCCCGAGCTCAAGTCGCGCGCCGACACGCTCCTGCGCCTCTCGTCCCTCACACTGCCGCATGCGATGGTGCGCGTGCTGCTCGCCGAGCAGCTTTACCGCGCGTGGACCATCACGCAGAATCACCCCTATCATCGCGTGTGATGCAGGTGTAAAGCGCGCCCGCGCCGCTTTTGGTCGTGCGCCTGCGGCCCGCTTTTGGCCCGCCAATGGCCCATTGAGCCCCGCTCAAGCCCCGGAAAGCAGGCGCGCACGTCAACCCGAAGTCCGTAACGACAAAGACGCTCCGATGCCCACCAACGCGCCCTATCCGTTCGTCTATCTCGCCTCGCAAAGCCCGCGCCGCCAGGAACTGCTGCAGCAGCTCGGCGTGCGCTTCGAGTTGCTGCTGCCGCGTCCCGACGAAGACGCCGAAGCGCTCGAAACCGCGCTGCCCGGCGAACAAGCCGCCGTCTATGTCGAGCGCGTGTGCGCCGCGAAGGCAGACGCCGCCCGCGCGCGCCTCGTCGCGGGCGCGCACAAGCATGCGCCGATTCTCACCGCCGACACCACGGTCTCCATCGACGGCCATATTCTCGGCAAGCCGCACGACGCCGCCGATGCCTATGCGATGCTCGAACGCCTGGCCGGCCGCGAGCACGAAGTGCTCACGGCGGTGGCCGTGGTGAACGCCGAAGGCGTGTGCCTGCCGGTCGCGGTCTCGCGTTCGCATGTGCGCTTCGCGGCTGCGCTGCCCGCTGCGATCGCGCGTTACGTGGCGAGCGGCGAGCCGTTCGGCAAGGCCGGCGCGTACGGCATCCAGGGCCGCGCCGCGGAATTCGTCGAGCGAATCGACGGGTCCTATTCGGGTATCATGGGTTTGCCACTATTCGAAACGGCCGCCCTCCTGCGCGCCGCGGGCATCGACTTCTAGAACAAATCATGAACGAAGAAATCCTGATCAACGTCACGCCCCAGGAGACGCGCGTCGCATTGGTCCAGCAAGGCGCAGTACAGGAGCTTCACGTCGAGCGCACGCTGTCGCGCGGGCGCGTCGGCAACGTCTATCTCGGCAAGGTCGTGCGCGTGCTGCCGGGCATGCAGTCCGCGTTCATCGACATCGGTCTCGAGCGTGCCGCCTTCCTTCATGTGGCCGACATCTGGCATCCGCGCATTGCCGGCGAAGCGCATGCGCCCATCCATCATCAGCCGATCGAAAAGACCGTGTTCGAAGGGCAAACGCTGATGGTGCAGGTCGTGAAGGATCCGATCGGCACGAAGGGCGCGCGGCTTTCCACGCAGGTGAGCATTGCGGGCCGCACGCTGGTCTATTTGCCGCAGGAGCCGCACATCGGCATCTCGCAGAAGATCGAGAGCGAGGCCGAGCGCGAAGCGGTGCGCGCGCGCCTCACGGCCGTGCTGCCCGCCGATGAAAAAGGCGGCTATATCGTGCGCACGATCGCCGAAGACGCCACGAGCGAAGAACTCGCAGCAGACGTCGCGTATCTGCGCAAGACGTGGGCGACGATACTCGCGCAGGCGCAGCGCTTGCCCGCCACGAGCCTGCTCTATCAGGACCTGAATCTCTCGCAGCGCGTGCTGCGCGACTTCGTGAACGACGAGACCTCGCGCATTCAGGTCGATTCGCGCGAAACGTTCCAGAGGCTCACGGAGTTCGCCACCGAATTCACGCCCGCCGTGCTGCCGAAGCTGCATCACTACTCGGGCGAGCGGCCGCTCTTCGACCTCTACAACATCGAGGCCGAAATCCAGCGCGCGCTCTCGCGCCGCGTGGACCTCAAGTCGGGCGGTTACCTCGTGATCGACCAGACCGAGGCGATGACGACCATCGACGTGAATACGGGCGGCTATGTGGGCGCGCGCAACTTCGACGACACGATCTTCAAGACGAATCTCGAAGCGGCGCATACGATCGCGCGGCAATTGCGTCTGCGCAATCTGGGCGGCGTCATCATCATCGACTTCATCGACATGGAAAATGTCGAACATCGCGACCAGGTGCTCGGCGAACTGAAGAAGGCGCTCTCGCGCGACCGCACGCGCGTGACCGTAAACGGCTTCTCGCAACTGGGGCTCGTGGAGATGACACGCAAGCGCACGCGCGAATCGCTTGCGCATGTGCTGTGCGAGCCGTGCCCGACTTGTCTCGGCAAGGGGCAAGTGAAGACCGCGCGCACGGTTTGCTACGACGTGCTGCGCGAGATTCTGCGCGAGTCGCGGCAGTTCAACCCGCGCGAGTTTCGCGTGGTCGCTTCACAGCAGGTCATCGACCTCTTTCTCGAGGAAGAGTCGCAGCATCTCGCGATGTTGATCGACTTCATCGGCAAGCCGGTTTCGCTGCAGGTGGAGTCGAATTTGAGTCAGGAACAGTACGACATCGTGCTCATGTAGCGCGACGTTGCAGGCATCACCGGAGCACCGCAGTTGAACCACCAGCGCGTCACCATCGAACAGATTGGCGAATTCGACGAGATCGTCGACGTACGGACGCCGCTCGAATTTGCCGAGGACCACGTTCCCGGCGCGATCAACGCGCCCGTGCTCAGCAACGAGGAGCGCGTGATCGTCGGGACGATGTACAAGGAGTCGCCGTTCGAGGCAACGCGCGTGGGCGCCGCCATGGTGGCGCGCAACATCGCCATGCATCTCGATACGCTGTTCGCCGACCGTCCACGCAACTGGCGTCCGCTCATCTACTGCTGGCGCGGCGGCAAGCGTTCCGGATCGATGACAGCGTGGTTCAACATGATCGGCTGGCGCGCGCGTCAGCTCGAGGGGGGCTACAAGGCGTACCGGCACACGGTCGTGGAGGCGCTCGGCACGTTGCCCGGAGCGTTTCGCTATATCGTGCTGGCCGGTCCGACCGGCAGCGGCAAGACGCGCCTGTTAATGGCGCTGGGACAAGCCAACGCGCAGATGCTCGATCTCGAAGCGCTTGCCGCGCATCGCGGTTCGCTGCTGGGCGCGCTGCCCACGCGAGCGCAGCCCTCGCAGAAGTCGTTCGACACGGCACTCGTCCAGACGCTGCGCGCCTTCGACGCCACGCGCCCCGTGTTCGTCGAGGCGGAGAGCCGGCGCATCGGCGCCATCACGCTGCCGCCCGCGCTCGTGGACCGTTTGCACGCCGCGCCCTGTGTCGTACTCGATGTGGCGCGCGAGGAGCGGATCGACTTGCTGCTCGAGGAGTACGGACACCTGTTCGACGAGCGCGCGTATTTCCAGGAGCAACTGAACAAGCTCACGCCGCTGCATGGGCGCGAGCGCATCGAATCGTGGTGCAAGCTGCTCGACGAAAATCGCAGGGCCGAGCTTTACGAGGCGCTGGTCGGTCAGCACTACGATCCCGCCTACACGCGCAGCACGCGGCGCCACTTCGCGAGGCTCGAGAAATCGCTGCACTTCGCATTCCAGCCGATGAAGGGCGACACGCTCGCTCAAGCCCGCACGCTGCTCGCACAACTCGAGGAAACGTCATACGCGGCAGAACCCGCGGGCAGCGAAGCCGAAGCGCCTCGCGCCGTTTGACGTATCCCCTTCCCTTCGCGCGCTTCACAATAAACGCGCGCGCCGCGATGGTTTAGCGCGAGTACATCGCGTTCCAGTCTTCAGGCGAAACCGTGGCGCGGCCGCCCGTTTGCGAGGCGTTCGCCACGCCGCCGTAGCTGCTGTTTGCACCATTCAATGCGGCGACCTTCGCCTGGGCGGACTGAATCGCTTCGGGATAATGGGCGTTGTCGCCATCGCCGACGCGATAACCCACTTGCTGAAGCTGCACGAGTTCGGCGCGCACCTGGGCGCGGGTGATGGTCGAGTGCGACTGCGCGAACGAAGCGGTGGGAAGAGCGGCAGCGGCAACAACGGCGGCAACAGCAACGGCTTGAATCAGGGACTTCATGGAAACGACCTCCAGTTGGATCAGGCGGTCGACGTGCGACGGTATGTGCATGCGACCGATGTACGCATCGTATGCTTGTGACTCCCTAGGGTTAACCCTTGGAAATCTAAGGCACTGTTCCAAATCGAGGCAAAGTCGGCGCGATTCATCGCCGAAGGGCTCAGCCGGCGCCTCGGCGCCAGCCGGCTCCCTTGGGACAACGCAGCGTCAACGCGATGACTTGCGCGGCGTGGCGCTGTCAGGCAACGAAGCGGTGTGCTGAAGCTGCGCGGGCAAATCGGGCTCCCACGCTTCGAGGTCTTGTGTCGGATAAAGGCCGAACGCGTACATGACCCGCTTCAGACGGCTCTTGAAGTTGGGCCGCGGCACGTTAGGAAGCGTGCCCGGCGCGGCGTCGGCCGTGCGGGCCATGTAGTTGTACTTGAAATCGCGCTGCGTCACGCCCCACTTCATGAGGAACTCGCGGCCGCCGCGATTGCGGCGAATGCGTCCTGTCGTGCGGCAGCCGAAATGGTAGACACGGCTCGCGCCAACCGAGCGGAACGTGCGGCAGCCGACCAGCCAGAGCTTCATCAGAAAGTCGTCGTCGCTGCTCATGCCGGGCCCGAACTCGATGCTGTAGCCACCCACCCGCAGCCAGAGTTCGCGGCTCACGAGCGTCGGCTGCAGTGCGATGCCGTTGCGGTCGGCGGTGTTCATCTTCGCGGCGAACTCGAGTAGTCCCGCCTCGTTGAAGTCGGCAGGACCGGTGCCGAAATGAGCGACCGTCACGAGGTTGTTGCCCGTGTCGGTCGGCTCGATGATCTGCGAGGCGAGATAGGCGGGCGCCGCGCCGATTTCGCGCAATGCATCGACGAAGGCCGAATCCCAACCGGGCGTACAGAACATGTCGTCGTTCATGAACAGGATCCACTCGCTCGAGGCGAGGCGCGCCACATCGTTCACGGCGAGGCATACGCCCACGTTGCCCTTGCTCCACGTATGGCGGATGCCCTGTTCGCGAACCCAGTCGAGCGTACCGTCGCTGCCGTCGTTCACGTGCACGAGAATCTCGTGCTCGTACGCGGAGTGGCGCCGGATGCTGTCGACGCACAGTTTGAGGTACGGCAGGTTATTCCAGGTCGGGATCAGAATGCTGAACATGAAGATTAGCCCTATAAAGGGTCTGAGCGAAGCATGACGAGAAACGCGATATTGTACGCACGCCCGGACGTGCCGTAGAAGTTCATACCTCACGATGCCGCGCAGGACGCCGCCCCTGATTATTTGCGCAGCATGCGAGCAAATATCATGGAATAATAAGCGGTTACTTCAAATAACAACTAAACCCGTGTTTCAGCAGACCAACTCAAACACTTCGTGGGTTTCGCCGGCAAGCTGGTTCGATCACGCCGTATCCCGGTCCTGCACGATTCCCTATCAGGGCGTGCCTTACGAGCCGGAAGCGTTTCTTCGCAGCACCAGTCGCCTCAAGATCGCGAAGAAATACCTGCATAAGCAGTTTCTTCTGAAGGCGCACGGCCAGACGCGCCTCGAACAGGCGCATCTGGACGCTTCGCAGCGAATCCTGTGGGTCTATGCCAAACGCAACTTCGGCGACGCGACGATGGACATGGCCGGCCGCGCGCTGCTCAAGGGCCTGGGTGTGCGCATCGATCTGCTCGCGCTGCCGTCGCTTGTACCGCTGTTCAGCGAAGACGACGTATTCGGCAAGGTCTACGGCGACCCCAGTGAGGTCGATGCGAGCCGCTACGACGCGATTCTGCTCTCCGAGTACAACCTGCCCTCAATCCGCATCAAGACCCAGCACTTCGCGAAGCTGCCCTACGCGGGCCTGTTCCGTTACTTCAACGGGCCCGACCGCAACCAAACCGGCTTCAGCTTCGCGAGCGTGAACGACGTGTTCTCGCTCGGCCACGACGCCGGCACGCTCGCCGCGCTCAGCAAGCCTTATCTCTCGAGCAAGCCCGCAACGCGCGAATCCGTGCGCGCGCTCTTGCCCGCGCGTCCGTTCATCGCGCTCGCGGCGGGTGGCGTGGACCCCGATCGCACCTACAACCGCTGGTCCGAAGTCATCGAATTGTTGAGCAAGTACGACAACGCGAGTGCCGCGAAGGAAATCGTCGTGCTCGGTTCGGACAACGGCACGGAAATCGCACAGCAGTTGTGCGCGAGCGCGCCCGCGAACGTGCGCATCCGCTCGCTGACCGGCAAGCTCGCGTTCCTTCAGGCACGCGAGATCGTTGCGCACGCCGAGCTGTTCCTGGGCGCGGACGGCGGCCTGATGCACGTCGCCCACACCACGCAAACGCCGAGCGTTTCGCTGTTCAGGCATCAAGAGCCGCCCTCCCTGCGCTTGACCGAAGCCTGCCGATCCATCGGCCTGCAGGGCAGTGGCAACGTCGACACCATCCCGCCCGCGCAGGTCGTGGGCGCAGTGTTGCGCCAACTCGCCGCGCTCGTCCCCGCAACGGCGCCCGCCGCCGCCTGATCGCCCCAAACAGGGCTCCTCAAGCTCACGCCGCGCGCCAGCGCGGTTTCATGACGGCGGCGCGCCCAAACTCGCGCGCCGCCGTCATGGTCCATGCGGGTCAGGCCGCGCTCTGCTGATACTGGATCTTGTGCAGGTGCGCGTACATGCCGCCCTTCGTGAGCAGTTCCTGGTGCGTGCCCGATTCGACGATATGGCCGCCATCCATCACGAGGATGCGGTTCGCACGCTCGATCGTCGAGAGACGGTGCGCGATCACGAGCGTCGTGCGGCCGCGCATCAGCGTTTCCAGCGCCGCCTGCACGTGGCGCTCCGATTCCGAATCGAGCGCCGAGGTCGCCTCGTCGAGAATCAGGATCGGCGCGTCCTTGTAGATCGCACGGGCAATCGCCAGGCGCTGGCGCTGGCCGCCCGAGAACTTCATGCCGTTGTCGCCGACCAGCGTGTCCATGCCTTCGGGCAGGGCCGAGATCGTCTCCCACAGGTTGGCGGCGCGCAGCGCGCGTTCCACGCGCTCGCGGTCGGCCGTCTGGCCATAGGCGACGTTGTTCGCGACCGTATCGTTGAACAGCACCACGTCCTGGCTCACCATCGCGATCTGGTTGCGCAGCGCATGCACGTCGTAGTCGGCGATCGATACGCCGTCGACCATCACCTGCCCGCCGCTCGGATCGAAAAAGCGCGGCAGCAGGTTCACGAGCGTGGTCTTGCCGCTGCCCGACGGGCCCGCGAGCGCCACCATTTCGCCGGGATTGATGCGAAACGACACATGGTCGAGCGTCACGCGATGGCTCGCGCCATAGGCGAACGACACGTCGCGGAACTCCACCTCGCCGCGCGCGCGTTCGAGCGGCAAGCCGCCGCCGGCGGCCTCGGGCGGCTCGTCGATGAGCCCGAAGATCAGCTCGGCCGCGGTCATGCCGCGCTGCAGCGGCTGGTTCACGTCGATCAGGTGCTTGAGGGGCGAGATCACGAGCAGCATCGACGTGACGAACGCCACGAAACCGCCAACCGTCGTCTGGTCGTTCGAGGCCTGCACGACCGCAATGGTGATGACGATCGCCAGCGCGATCGAAGCGAGGAATTGCGTAAGCGGCTGCGCGAGCCCGCCCGAGACCGTCATGCGCATCTGGTAGCCGCGCAGGCGCTTGCTCATCTCGCCAAAGCGGTCCTTTTCGTATTGCTCGCCGTTATGAACCTTGACGACCTTGTAGCCGCCCACCGTCTCCTCGACGATATAGGACAAGTCGTTCGTGAGCATCTGATGCTCGCGGTTCAGCCGGCGCAGACGCCGGTTGATCTTGCTGACGAGCCAGCCGATGGCCGGCAGCAGCACCGCGACGATCAACGTGAGCCGCCAGTTCAGATAGAACAGGTAGCCGAGCAGGAAGATGACTGTGAGCGAGTCGCGCACGATCGTGACGAGCACGCTGAGCAGCACGCCGAGAATCTGGTTGACCTCGAACACGATCGCGTTGATGACCGTGCTCGCAGTTTCGCGCTGGAAGAAGCCGACGCTCGCATGAATCATGCGCTCGAACATCTTGAGCCGCAGCGCGAGCAGCACGCGGTTCGACACGTACTGCAGCAAGTAACCGGACGCGTATTGCGCGAGGCCGCGTACGAGCGCCAGCCCGATCACCGCGGTGGGCACCAGCCATTTCGCTTTCGGGTCGCCGCGCGTGCCGAAGCCGTGATCGAGCAGCGGCTTGAGCAGCGCGGGAATGCCGGCTTCGGTGGCGGCCACCACGGCCATCGCGATCACGCCTGCGAGGAGCACCCACATTAGCGGCTTCACATACGGCCACAGCCGCCGGCCAATCACGATCGGCGACGACTTGGTGTCGGAGCCGATCGGCTTGCTCAAGGTTGATCTCTCGCTCAAAATTTCCTCGAAAAAAATGCGGGTAATCTGCCCGCCCCCCGGCAAACAGGTACGCCATTGTAAACGTTCGGCCCAGGGGGCGAGGTATCCGCACCGGCCGGTGCCTGCGCCGGAGCGCTTTCGTAGCGGCCGGCGTTTTTGTATATACTCACCGATTCGGCTTCGGGGCACGAACGCGCGCAGCAACACGCTGGCTCGCGGAGTGTTCTCCGAACGCAAGGCGGCGCTAGCCGGCCCGCTCACCCTCTTCACCTTCTTCCAGCCATCGCGAGCCAGCGCCGATGAACGACAGCGCCAAACCCGATGCGATCAGTGTCATCGTCATCGTCAAAAACGAAGCACACGATATTCGCGACTGCCTCGCTTCCGTGCACGGCTGGGTGGACGAAATCGTCGTGCTCGACTCGGGCAGCACGGACGGCACCCAGGCCATTTGCCGCGAGTTCGGCGCAACGGTCGTCGAGACTGACTGGCCCGGTTTCGGGCCACAGAAACAGCGCGCGCTCGACGCCGCCCGCGGCCCCTGGATTCTCTCGCTCGACGCCGACGAACGCGTGTCCCCGGCGTTGCGCGACGAGATTCTCGCGAGCGTCAAGGCGAACGGGGCGGACCTGTTCCGTGTGCCGCGCCAGTCGAATTACTGCGGCACGTGGATCCGCCATTCCGGCTGGTCGCCCGACTATGTGACGCGGCTCTTTCGCCGCGACGTAGCGCGCTTCTCGAACGATCTCGTGCACGAGCGCGTGATCGCCGCGCCCGAGGCGCGCGTCGGCACGCTCGCCCAGGCGCTGATTCACTACAGCTTTCGCGACTTCTCCGAGGTGCTCGGCAAGATCGACAGCTATTCGACTTACGGCGCGACCCAGGGCGCGGCGCGCGGCAAACGCGGCGGCCTGCGCAAGGCGCTGCTGCACGGCTTCTGGTCTTTCGTGCGCAGCTGGATCATCCAGCGCGGCTTTCTCGACGGCAAGATGGGCTTCGTGCTGGCGATCTCCAACGCCGAAGGCACCTACTACCGCTACCTGAAGCTCATGCTCCTCGAAACGCAGCAGTCCACCGCGGCACAATCCCGCGACGCCGCAGCGGAGCGCCGATGAACGCGCGCCGCGACATGCTGGTTTCGGTGATTGTCAGCACCTATAACCGGCCCGATGCGCTCGAGCGGGTCCTCGCGAGCCTGAGCGCGCAATCCGACACGCACTACGAAATCATCGTCGCCGACGACGGCTCGGCCAACGCGACCCGCGAAACCGTGGAGCGCTGCGCAGCGGCGAGCCCGGTGCGCATGGAGCATGTGTGGCACCCGGACGACGGCTTTCGCCTTGCCGAGATCCGCAACAAGGGCATCGTGCAGGCCCGTGGCGACTACCTGATCTTCCTCGACGGCGACTGCGTGGCGCAACACGATTTCGTTGCGCGCCACCGGCAGCTTGCAAGCGAGCGAGCCATCATCACCGGCAGCCGCATCCTGCTCGACGAAACGCTCACGCAAGCGGTGATCGGCCAGATGCTGCCGTTGGCGGACCAGGGCTTTGGCTTCTGGGTGCGGCAACGCCTTGGTGGCCACGTCAACAAGATGGCGCCCCTCTTCGTCAAGCTGCCGGACCGCAAGTGGCGCGTGATCGAGCAGTTCAAGTGGCGCGGCATCAAGGGCTGCAACATGAGCGCCTGGCGCAGCGATATCGAGCGCGTGAACGGATTCGACACCAGCTTCACCGGCTGGGGGCACGAGGACGCCGATTTCGTGGCACGCCTCGCCAACGGCGGCGTGCACCGCAAGCTCGGCGCCTACGCCACGGAAATCTTCCACCTGTGGCACCGCGAGCAACCGCGTGGCCAGGCCAACTCCAATGAGCAGCGGGTCAAGGCGCGTATTGCAGATGGCACCGTGCGTGCCGAACGGGGTCTGGCCGAACTCGCGACTTGATCACGCGATTGCCCGACCGACGGCGCGGCATGGCAGCGTGAAAACTCCCGCGCCGCCTGCCGCCCATTCCCCGTCAATAAACGATCTCGATCTCGCTGCCCGCAAACTCGCCGCGCAGCGCGGCGAGCAGGTCGTCGGAGGGCTTGACGCGCCAGGCGTCGCCCAAGCGCACTTCGCCTTCGGCCCGATCGTTGCGGTAGGCAATCTGCACCGCGAGTCCATTCGGAATGACTGCTTGCGGGCGATCGCCGCGATCGCGCCCGAAGCCGCCGCGCCCACGCGCTTGCGCGGCCGGCGCCGGCAGCGAGTCGTCGGGCTTCGCGCGATACGCTTCGAGCACCGTGCGCAGCGCGAGCGCATTGGCGTTGCCGTTCATCTGCAGCTTCACGGCCTGCGCGTAGCGGCTGCGCGCGCGCTCGAGATCCATCACCGTATCGACGGTAAAGCGAATGCCGCCCGTGAACGCGTCATTGCGCGCCCCGCCCTGCACGACTAGCAGCTCGTCTTCCTTGAAGAGCGCCTTGTGCGCTTCGAACTGCTCGTTGAACACCGTCACTTCGCACTGGCCGGTGCCGTCGTCGAGCAACGCGATCAGCATCTTGCCGCGTTGGGTCATTTGCGTGCGCAACGAAGCGATCACGCCCGCGATGAGCTTGTCGCGCCCTTCCTTCAGCTCGCCGATCTTCTGGCGCACGAAGCGGCGCACTTCGTCCTTGTAGGCGTCGAAGAGGTGCCCCGAGAGGTAGAAGCCGAGCGCGGCCTTCTCTTCCTGAAGCTTGCGCTTCTCGCCCCACGCGGGTTCGTCGACCAGTTCATGCGCGGCGAGCGGCGCGTCGCCCATATCGAACAGGCCCGCCTGCATGGCGTTGGCGCTCGCCTGGTCGGCGGCTTCCATCGCCATCGGCACGGAGGCCAGCAACTGTGCGCGGTTTGCGTGAATCGTGTCGAATGCGCCGGCGCGGATCATCGCTTCGATCGTGCGGCGATTCACGAGACGACGGTCGATGCGCTCGCAGAAGTCGAACAGGTCCTTGAAGGGACCGCCCTCCTCGCGCGCGCGCAAGATTTCTTCGATGGCGTTCTGGCCGCTGCCCTTGATCGCGCCCAGACCGTAGCGGATCGTGCGCGAGCGCTTGCCTTCTGCGACGTTCGAGTCGGCCACCGGCTCGAAGCGATACGCCGAAGCGTTCACGTCCGGCGGCAGCACGGCCATCTTGTTGGTCAGGCAGTCCTCGAAGAGGATCTTCACCTTGTCGGTGTCGTCCATGGCGAGCGACATATTCGCCGCCATGAATTCCGCCGGATGGTGCGCCTTGAGCCACGCCGTGTGATAGGCGAGCAGCGCGTAGGCGGCCGCGTGCGACTTGTTGAAGCCGTAGCCCGCGAACTTCTCCATCAAGTCGAAGGTTTCGTCGGCCTTCTCGCGCGTGAGGCCGTTTTTCGCCGCGCCTTCCGCGAAAATTTCGCGGTGCTTGGCCATTTCCTCGGGCTTCTTCTTACCCATCGCGCGGCGCAGCAAGTCGGCGCCGCCGAGCGAATAGCCGCCGATGATCTGCGCCATCTGCATCACCTGCTCCTGATAGACCATGATGCCGTAGGTCTCTTTCAGAACAGGTTCGACGCGCGGATCGGGATACTCCACCACTTCGCGGCCGTGCTTACGCGCGCAGAAGCTCGGGATCAGGTCCATCGGGCCCGGACGATACAACGCCACGAGCGCGATGATGTCCTCGAAGCGGTCGGGCTGCGCGTCCTTCAGCATGCCCTGCATGCCGCGGCTTTCCAGCTGGAACACGGCGACCGTGTTGGCCTTCTTGAGGATCTGGAACGACGGCGCGTCGTCGAGCGGCACCTCGGCGAGCGACCAGTCTTTCTTCGACGGGTCGAGCATGCGGATATAGCGCTCGGCCCAGTCGAGAATCGTGAGCGTGGTCAGGCCCAGAAAGTCGAACTTCACGAGGCCGACGGCTTCCACGTCGTCCTTGTCGTACTGGCTCACGACGCCGCTTTCGTCGCCCTGCGTATAGAGCGGGCAAAAATCCGTCAGCTTGCCGGGCGCGATCAGCACGCCGCCCGCGTGCATGCCCACGTTACGCGTGAGACCTTCCACGAGCTGCGCGAGGTCGAGCAGCTGGTGCACTTCGTCTTCGTTGTCGTAGCGCTCCTGCAGGAGCGGCTCTTCCTTCATCGCGTCGGCAATCGTGACGTGCTTGCCGGGCTTGAACGGAATGAGCTTGGCCACGCCGTCGGTGAAGTTGTAGCCGAGATCGAGCACGCGGCCGATGTCGCGCACCGCCGCCTTCGCGGCCATCGTGCCGAAGGTCGCGATCTGCGAAACCGCATCGGCGCCGTACTTCTCCTTCACGTACTGAATGACGCGGTCGCGCCCATGCTGGCAGAAGTCGATGTCGAAGTCGGGCATCGAAACGCGTTCCGGATTCAGGAAGCGCTCGAACAGCAGGTTGTAGCGCAGCGGATCGAGGTCGGTAATGCCGAGCGCGTAGGCGACGAGCGAACCCGCGCCCGAGCCCCGGCCCGGTCCCACCGGCACGCCGTTGTTCTTGGCCCAGTTGATGAAGTCCGCAACGATCAGGAAGTAGCCCGGGAAACCCATCTTGATGATGGTCCCGCACTCGAATTCGAGACGCTCGTTGTAGCGCGCGCGCTCCTGCTCGCGTTCGGCTTCGTTCGGATACAGCTGCACGAGGCGCTTTTCGAGGCCTTCTTTCGAAAGCTGCACGAGATAGTCGTCGAGCGACAGGCCGTCGGGCGTCGGGAAGAGCGGCAGCTTCGGCTTGCCGAGTTCGAGCGTGAGGTTGCAGCGCTTGGCGATTTCGATGGTGTTCGCAATGGCCGACGGAATGTCCGCGAACAGCGCGGCCATTTCTTCCTGCGTGCGAAAACGCTGATCGGTCGTGAAGCGCTTCTGGCGGCGCGGATTCGCGAGGATGTCGCCTTCCGAGATGCACACGCGCGCTTCGTGCGCGGTGTATTCCTCGTCGGTCATGAACTGCATGGGGTGCGTGGCGACCACCGGCAGCTTCAGTTGCGACGCGAGCGCCACGGCCTGCTCGACATATTGCTCGCCGCCGGGCTGGCCGCAGCGCTGCAGTTCGATGTAATACGCGTTCGGAAACAGCTTCGCCCAGCGCTGCGCATGGCGCTTCGCACTTTCGGCATTGCCCGCCGCGAGCGCGAGACCCACGTCGCCCTGTTGCGCGCCCGAGATCGCGAGCAGGCCCTCGGCCAGACCTTCTTCGAGCCACGCGACGTCGACTTCCGCGCGGCCGCGGTACTGGTTCGTGAGCCACGCCTTGGAAAGCAGTTCGCACAGATTCAGATAGCCGCGCTTGTCCTTCACCAGCAGCAGAAGGCGCGACGGCTTGTCGCGGTCGTCGGGATTCGTGATCCAGACGTCGCAGCCGGCAATGGGTTTGACCCCTTTGCCGCGCGCTTCGCTGTAGAAACGGACGAGGCCGAATGCGTTGCCTAAGTCGGTGAGCGCGAGCGCGCCCTGGCCGTCTTTGGCCGCCGCCTTGACGAGGTCGTCGAGGCGCACGATGCCGTCGGCAATCGAGAATTCGGAATGGACGCGGAGATGGACGAAGCGGGGATCTGACATGGGCGTCATTGTACCTTCAGGGGCACGCGATTATCGGCGCTCGCTCGCATGCGCGCGCGACAGTGGCCGGGGCGGCCCAACCGATCTGGACAAGTGCTTGCGCGAGCGCAGGCCGCCGCACGGTGTGTCGTCTACGCCGCAGGCGGCGCGAGGCGCGATTGAGGGATAATAGCGGATTGCGCCCGGCGCGCGCCCTGCCCCAATTCCCGTTTTCGGGGACCCGCAGCGAACAGGCAGTACGCGACGCAGCAAGCGACGCACCACGCGCGCCCGGCTCCAGTTTCACGCGCTTTGATAGCGCCTTTCCCGTTGCACCATGCGTATCCTCAATCTATCCGCCTACCAGTTCGCCACGCTCGAGAAGACCGCCGAGTGGCGTCCGCTCGTGCTCGAGCGCTGCAAATCGCTCGATTTGCGGGGCACGATCCTGCTCGCGCCAGAAGGCATCAACCTGTTCGTCGCCGGCGATGAAGGCAACGTGCGCGCCTTCATGGACTACATCAACCACGACCCGCTCTTCGAAGGCAAGTTCGCAACGCTGCGGTTCAAGGAAAGCTTCTCCGAATCGCGGCCCTTCAACCGTATGCTCGTGCGCCTGAAGCGCGAGATCATCACGATGAAGAAGCCCGCGATCCGCCCCGAAGAAGGCCGCGCGCCTTCCGTGGCGCCGGTCGTGCTCAAGCAATGGCTCGACCGCGGCTTCGACGACGAAGGCCGCCCCGTTGTCATGCTCGACACGCGCAACGCGTTCGAAATCGATGTCGGCACGTTCGATAACGCGCTCGACTACCGCATCGACAAGTTCAGCGAATTCCCGGGCGTGATCGAAGCGAACCGCGCCGACCTCGAAGGCAAGACGGTCGTGTCGTTCTGCACGGGCGGCATTCGCTGCGAAAAGGCCGCGATCCACATGAAGGAAGTGGGCATCGAAAGCGTCTACCAGCTCGAAGGCGGCATTCTCAAGTACTTCGAGGAAGTGGGCGGCGCGCACTACAACGGCGACTGCTTCGTGTTCGACCAGCGCACCGCGCTCAATCCGCTGCTCGAACCGACGGACACCGTGCAGTGCTTCGCGTGCCGCGCCGTCGTCACGCCGCAAGAGCAGGCTTCGCCGCTCTACGTGGCAGGCAAGAGCTGCCCGGCGTGCCATCCGGAGCGCGCGGGTGCGACGGATGCGGCGGCCCAGGCTGCCGCTTAAGCCGCGCGCGTGAGCGCATCGCCGCAAGGGTATCGCGGGCGCTTCGCGCCCTCGCCCACTGGCCCGCTGCACTTCGGCTCGCTCGTTTCGGCGCTCGCGAGCTGGCTCGACGCGCGAGCGCATGGCGGCGCGTGGCTCGTGCGCGTGGAAGACATCGACGGCCCGCGCACCGTGCCGGGCGCAGCCGAAGACATTCTCACGACGCTTGCGGCCTTCGGCTTTCACGCCGACGAGCCGCCGCAATGGCAGAGCCGCCGCACCGGCCTGTACCGCGCGGCGCTCGACCGGCTAATCACCTCGGGCCACGTGTACGCGTGCGGCTGCACGCGCAAGGAAATCGCCGATTCGCAAGTGCGTGCGCACCAGCGCAACACCACGCTGATCTATCCGGGCACCTGCCGCGCGGGCCTGCACGGCAAGCCAGCGCGCGCGTGGCGGCTGCGTGTGCCCGACGACGCGCCTTCCAGTACACAAAACCCCGCGCTGATCCGCTTCGACGACCGCTGGCAAGGCCCGCAGCAGCAAGACCTCGCAACCGAAGTCGGCGATTTCGTGCTCCTGCGCGCCGACGGCCAATGGGCCTACCAGCTCGCCGTGGTTGTGGACGACGCCGAACAACGCATCACGCACGTGGTGCGCGGCGCGGACCTGCTCGACTCAACAGCGCGGCAAATCTGGCTCCAGCAGTGTCTTGGCGTGCCAACGCCCGCCTACCTGCACGTGCCTGTTGTGACGAACGCGGAAGGGGACAAGCTCTCGAAGCAGACCGGGGCACAAGCGCTCGATGCGTCACGCCCGCTGGGAGCGTTGCTGGCCGCGGCACGCCATCTGGGCCTCGAATTGCACGACCCTTCGCCCGCAACGCTCGAAGCGTTCCAGCGAGACGCGATCGAAGCGTGGAAGCGGCGGCTCGCGCAATTGCCGGCCACCTAAACAAAAACGGCATGTCGTTGAAGGCGACATGCCGTTTTATCGTTGTGTCGCGCGCCGCTTCGCGCGCTCAAACTCAGTTCGACGAAGACGACGTCGGCTTGTTGCGCCACGACGAGCCGAGACCACCCAGCAGCGCTGCGAGCGGCTGCTTCGACTGCTGTTTTTGCGGTGCGGCGTTCGCGGGCTTGTCTTCAGCCTTGCTGCGCGCGTTAGCCGAAGGCTCGTAAGGCTTCAGGAAAAAATCGTCGATCGGCTGCGAACGATGATGATGCGGGCGGTCGAACGACGCCGCACGGCGGTGCACACCGCGCTCGCCGCGTTCGCCGCGCCCTTCGCGGCCTTCATGACCGTCGCGCTCCCGGCGGCGGCTGCCGCCTTCGTGATGCGGCACCGGCACGTCGACCACGAGGCGCTCCACGGTCAGCGGACGCTTGATGAGCTTCTCGATATCGGCGAGTTGCTTCTTCTCGTTCGGGCTGCACAGCGAAAGCGCGTCACCCGAGGCGCCTGCGCGGCCCGTGCGGCCAATGCGGTGCACATAGTCTTCGGCGTTGAAAGGCAGGTCGAAGTTGATGACGGCGGGCAGCTCCGCGATGTCGAGGCCGCGCGCGGCCACGTCGGTCGCCACGAGCGCTTCGATTTCGCCGCGCTTGAAGGCGTCGAGCGCCTGCATGCGCTCGTTCTGCGAGCGGTCGCCGTGAATCGCCGCCGCGACGATGCCCTGCTTTTCGATCTGGCGGGCCAGGCGGCTCGCGCCGATCTTGCTGTTGCAGAACACGATCACCTGTTTGAGACCGCGGTCGCGGATCAGCTGAACGACCGCGCCAGTCTTGTCGCCCTCGGCAACTTCGTACACGACCTGGGTGACATTGGTCGCCGTGGAGTTGCTGCGCGCCACCTCGATGGTCTGCGGCGTGCGCAGATAGGTCGCGGCAAGCTTCTTGATCTCGCCCGAGAACGTGGCCGAGAACAGCAGCGTCTGGCGCTCCTTCGGCAGCAGGTTCAGGATGCGCTGCAGGTCGGGCAGGAAGCCCATGTCGAGCATGCGGTCGGCTTCGTCGAGCACGAGCATCTGCACCTGGCCGAGGCTCGTGGTCTTTTGCTGCACGTGGTCGAGCAGGCGGCCAGGTGTCGCGATCAGGATTTCCACGCCGCGGCGCAGCTCGTCGGACTGCGGATTCATGTCGACGCCGCCGAACACCACCGCGCTGCGCAGCGGCGTGTGCTGCGCGTAGGTGCGCACGTTGTTCGCGACCTGATCGGCCAGTTCGCGCGTAGGCGTGAGAATCAGCGCGCGCACCGGATGGCGTGCGGGCGAAGCGCTCGTACTCGCCATCGGCAGGAGGCGCTGCAGGATCGGCAGCGAGAAACTCGCGGTCTTGCCCGTGCCGGTTTGCGCGGCGCCCATCACGTCGCGGCCCGTGAGCACCACGGGAATCGCCTGCGCCTGGATCGGCGTGGGCGTCGTGTAGCCTTGCTCCTTGATGGCCCGGAGGATTTCGGGGGCCAGACCAAACTGGTCAAAGTTCGCAGTGCTGGGCGTGACGGCTGTGTCGGACATGGTGGCTTCGCTATAAAGGCGCTATTCGCGCAAGGCGCGGGAGCGCCTCAAAAGGTCACTGCTGGGCATTGCAGGTCGATGCAAAGGCGCCGGACAACACGTCAGGCGCCCTGCGGCGACGGGCGGAACGCACGCCCGCGAGGGCCTCCCGGCAAACGGATGGCCCGGGATGGCCCGTGGACGACGAGAGAATCTGCCGGGGACGGGGCGCTGGCTCCATCGCCGCGCTCGCTCGGGTTCAACCCGGCCAGACTCACTCGATTCCAGATGGTTCCGGCGCCGCCCTCGTCTATCGACTGGCGCGCGCACCGGATTGGTCAAAACGGCCCGACCGGCATTTCAGGCCGATCCAGCAAGCCTCGGGGCGGCTTGTCGCCCGCTTGTTACTCGCGTGTCGCTCGCTTGTTACTCGCGTGTCACCCGCGCCCTGCCGGCGTTCTGCCCGCCCGTTGCGGCAGACGCAAAGGGCCGAAAGGCCGGTATTGTAGCACCTTGGCATAAATCCCTATGGCAGCAGGCCATGCGTTCTGCAACACGGCGCACGGGAGAACCCCGTGCGCCGTGCGACGATGCATCGCGCCCTTTTTTCTCCGGGCCCGCTGCTCACCACGTCTCGCGCATCACCATCAGCCGCAGCTCAGTCATGTCCTCGATCGCGTAGCGCACGCCCTCGCGCCCGAGGCCGGAGTCCTTCACGCCGCCGTACGGCATGTTATCGACGCGAAATGACGGAATATCGTTGATCACCACGCCGCCCACGTCGAGGCCGTCCCACGCGCGGTGCGCGTTGGCGAGCGAGTCGGTGAACACGCCGGCCTGCAGGCCGAAATCGCTGTCGTTGACGATCTCCAAAGCCTTGCCGAAGTCGTCGAAGCGCTCCAGGATCGCCACCGGCCCGAACGCCTCCTTGCGGTAGAGGTCGGTGTCGCGGCCCACGTTCTCGAGCAACGTGGCCTCGAACATCGCGCCGTCCACCTTGCCGCCCGCGATGATCTTCGCGCCCGCGAGCACCGCGCTCTCCATCCAGCCTGCGAGGCGCTTCGACTCGGATTCGGAGATCATCGGCCCGACAAAGGTGTTCTCGTCCTTCGGGTCGCCCATCTTGAGCGTCTTGACCTTGGCGATGAGCTTTTCGCGCAGCGCGTCGTAAAGCGACGCGTGCACGAGAATGCGCTGCACGCCAATGCAGCTCTGTCCCGACTGATAGTACGCGCCGAACGCGAGGCGCTCGACCACATAGTCCAGCTTGCCGCCCTGATCGGCGTCGACGATGGCCGCCGCGTTGCCGCCCAACTCCAGCACCACCTTCTTCTTGCCGGCCTTCCTCTTGAGGTCCCAGCCCACCGCGGGCGAGCCCGTGAACGAGAGCAGCTTGAAGCGCTCGTCGGTCGTGAAGAGGTCGGCGCCGTCGCGGTGCGCGGGCAGGATCGAGAAGGCGCCCTTGGGCAAATCCGTCTCCGCCAGCACCTCGCCGATGATCAGCGCGCCCACCGGCGTGCGGCTCGCGGGCTTCAGCACGAACGGCACGCCGGCGGCGAGCGCCGGTGCGACCTTGTGCGCAGCCAGATTGAGCGGGAAATTGAACGGCGAAATGAACGAGCACGGTCCGATCGGCACGCGTTTCACGTAGCCGTGATAGCCCTTCGCGCGCGCCGAAATCTCGAGATTCACGATCTCGCCGTTGATACGCACGCTCTCTTCGGCGGCCACGCGAAACGTGTCGATCAGGCGTGTCGCCTCGCCGCGCGAGTCGTTGATCGGCTTGCCCGCCTCGATGCACAGCGCCATCGCCAGCTCGTCGAAGCGCTCGCGAAAGCGCGCCACGCAATGATCGATCACGGCCTGGCGCTTGTACGGCGGGAACGCGCGCATGGCGGGCATGGCGGCTTCGGCGGCGGCGATGGCCTGGTCGATCGCTTTCGCGTCGGCGAGCGCGACGCGCGTGGCGACTTCGCCGCTGTATTTGTCGGTGACTTCGAGGTCGGTGTTGGCGGCGACGGCCTCGTTGGCCAGGTAGTACGGATAAGTCGGTTTGAGCATGACGGGGTTCTCCGTAATGACAACGTCAAAGCTGCGTCAAAGCTGCGCGCTCAGGCGCTTGATGTCGCGATTGAGCACGCGCTCGTTGTCCGAGTAATCGATGGGCACGTCGATCAGGTGCACGCCGGGTTGGGCGAGACACTGCTCGACGAGCGGCTTGAACTCGTCCGCCGAACCCACGCGGTGGCCATGCGCGCCGTAGCTTTGCGCATAGTCGACAAAATCGGGGTTCTGCAGCGTCATCCCGTAGTCAGGGAAATTCATGTTTTCCTGCTTCCAGCGGATCATGCCGAACGCGTCGTCGCGCAGCAGCAGCACGACCAGATCGAGCTTCAGGCGCACCGCCGTTTCCAGCTCCTGCGAATTCATCATGAAACCGCCGTCGCCGCACACGGCCACGACCTTGCGCTGCGGATGCACGATCTTGGTGGCGATGGCCGAGGGCAGCCCCGCGCCCATCGAGGCGAGCGCGTTGTCGAGCAGGATCGAATTGGGCTCACGCGCGCGGTAGTAGCGCGCGAACCAGATCTTGTACATGCCGTTGTCGAGGCACAGGATGCCGTCGTCGGGCATCGCGTCGTACACGTCGTGCACGAGCCGCACCGGATACATGGGAAAGCGCTCGTCGTGCTGCCCTTTGGCAAGATGCGCCTCGAAATGGCGCTTGATCTCCTCGAAGCGGGCGAAGTCCCACGCGTGCTCGCGCGGCTTGAGACTTTCCTTGAGTTGCCACACGGCGTTGGCGATGTCGCCCACCACCTCGATCTGCGGGAAATACACGGGGTCGACTTCCGCACCGAGAAAATTCACGTGGATGACGGTTTTCTCTTCCGCGCTGCGCATGAAAAACGGCGGCTTCTCGATCACGTCGTGGCCGACGTTGATGATGCAGTCGGCGTGCTCGATCGCGCGGTGCACGAAGTCGCCGTCCGAGAGCGTGGCGTTGCCGAGCCAGAGCGGGTGCGATTCGTCGATCACGCCCTTGCCCATCTGCGTGGTGAAGAACGGGATGCCGGTTTCGTCGACGAACTCGCGCAGCACGTTGCGCGTGGTCTTGCGGTTTCCGCCCGCGCCGATCATGAGGAGCGGATGGCGCGCCTTGCAGATCGCCCCGACCGCATGGGCAACCGCTTTTTCCTCGGCCACGGGCCGGCGGCTGAAGCTCTTGGGAATGGGCTTGCCGTCGCCCTCTTCGTCGGCTACGTCTTCGGGCAGTTCGAGATGCACGGCGCCGGGCCGCTCCTGCTCGGCCTGGCGAAACGCCTCGCGCACGAGCGCCGGAATATTGCCGATGGAGACGATCTGCCGCGCGTACTTGGTGAGCGGCTCCATCATGCGCACCACGTCGACGATCTGGAAGTGGCCCTGCTTGCTCGACTTGATGGGCTTCTGGCCCGTGACCATCAGCATGGGCATGCCGCCCAGCTGCGCGTACGCGGCGGCGGTCACGAAGTTGGTGGCGCCGGGCCCGAGCGTGGCGAGGCACACGCCGGTGCGGCCCGTGAGCCGTCCGTAAGTGGCGGCCATGAAGCCCGCGGCCTGCTCGTGGCGCGTGACGATCAGACGAATCTTCGAGCGCCGCAGCGATTCGAGCAGATCGAGGTTTTCTTCCCCGGGAATACCAAACACATATTCGACGCCTTCGGCTTCGAGCGCCTTCACGAACAGATCCGATGCTTTCATCGACCACCTCGTTGGCAAGAGCGTGGCCGGCGGCGCGGGCGGCAGCCGGCCTTCGCGAACAGGCCGACAGGTTACTCCCGCAAGGCGGAATGTGTCGTGAAGCGTGCGTGCGGCGTTAGCGCATGATCGTCGCGCAGCCGGAGAGCACCGGCTTCGGGCTCGCGTCGGACGTGACGTCGTAGAGATCCGCGCCGGGACCCTTGGTCCACCAGGTGTAGCGCTCGGCGACGTACTTCACGCCCGAGGCGGCGATCACGCCGACGAAGAGGAGCTTGCGGCCTTCCACGGGCACGAGCGCGAAGCTCTGGCCGTTGGCCGCGTTGAGATAGGTGACCTTGAAGCTCTTGCCGTTCGCGCAGGTGTAGCTGAACGTGTGGCGCGACTGGACCTGGATATCGCGCACTTCGAGCGGGGCCGCGTGCGCCACGTCGAGGTGCAGCGCGGCCGCGAGACCACAGGCTGTCAGCGCGAGCGCGCCGCCGATCCGAATTGCGCGGATTGCGCCGCTTCGAGCATCGATCATCGTGTTCTCCGTGTGTTGCGTTGCCCGTGCGCGTGACGCCATTTTGCATTCACGCGTGAAGGATTGGCTCACACGATAACCGGCACGCGCGCCGGCCGCCTTGTGCGCGGCCAATGCAGCGCGCTCGCCGCACACTCACTGCGCGGCGTCGCCCGGCACCGGACGCACCGCCGCGGCCGCTTCGCGGGCGCGCGAGCGGGCCTCGTCGGTGTCGGCGCCCGTAGCGAGCGCAACACCCATGCGGCGCTTCACGAAGCTCTCGGGCTTGCCGAAAAGGCGCAGGTCCGCGCCCGGCACGGCAAGCGCCTGCGCGACGCCCTCGAACGCGATGCCGCGCGCGTCCATGCCGCCGTAGATCACCGCCGATGCGCCCGGACCGCGCGCCGTCGTATCGACAGGCAGACCGAGGATCGCGCGCGCGTGCAGCTCGAACTCGGAAAAGCGCTGCGAGGCGAGCGTGACGAGCCCCGTGTCGTGCGGACGCGGGCTCACTTCCGAGAACCACACCTCGTCACCGCGCACGAACAGCTCCACGCCGAAGAGGCCTCGGCCGCCCAGCGCCTCAGTCACCTTGTGTGAGATCTCGCGCGAGCGCTCGAGCGCCTTCGCGCTCATCGGCTGCGGCTGCCACGATTCGACGTAATCGCCGTCCACCTGGAGGTGGCCGATCGGATCGCAGAAATACGTTTGCACCTGGCCGCTCGCCGGGTCGATGGCGCGCACGGTGAGCTGCGTGATTTCATAGTCGAAGTTGATGAAGCCCTCGACGATCACGCGCCCGCGATTCACACGGCCGCCTGCCAGCGCATAGTCCCAGGCGCGCTCGACGTCGGCGTCGCTGCGCACGACCGACTGCCCCTTGCCCGACGACGACATTACCGGCTTCACCACACACGGGTAGCCCACCTTGGCGACGCCGGCCTTCAGCTCGTCGAGCGAATCGGCAAACGCGTAGGGCGAGGTGGCGAGGCCGAGTTCCTCGGCGGCGAGGCGCCGGATGCCCTCGCGGTTCATCGTGAGCTGCGCGGCGCGCGCGGTCGGGATCACCTCGGCGACGCCCTCGGCTTCGACGGCGGCGAGCGCGTCGGTGGCGATCGCTTCGATTTCGGGCACGACGAGATGCGGGCGCTCGGCGTCGATGAGCGCACGCAGCGCCTTGGGATCGGCCATGTCGATCACGTGCGCGCGATGCGCAACTTGATGGCCAGGCGCATTTTCATAGCGATCGACGGCGATCACCTCAACGCCAAGACGCTGCAGCGCGATGATCACTTCCTTGCCAAGCTCGCCCGCGCCGAGCAGCATGACACGGGTGGCGGAAGCGGAAAGCGGCGTGCCGATGCGGGGGCGGGTTTGCATGATGTCTCCAGAATGGCGGTATGGCGCAAATGCGTAAGAGCGCCGATGTTAACACGCGGCATTGCCGCGGCGAGGCGCTCTGGACCGCCGGCGGCCACCCGCTTCACGCGCTGTGCGCGCACGTTTGCGCTCGCATGCTGCAGCGCGGTGCGTTACGCTTACGCCTTCGCCGATTACGAGGAACGATGCGATGCCTATCCGCCAGACGCACAGCCAGACGCCGAGCCAGAGTCCGCGCGTGAATATGCGCCAGCGCCTGCGCCCGGCCCACGGCGTATTCGCGCGCAAGCTGGCCTCGCGCACGGCGATGCTCGCTGCGGCCCTGCTCGTGTGCGCGTGCAAGCTGCCGGTGCACACGGACGCCTCCGCGCCGCTGCCCGATCCGTTCAACCCCGCTACGACCCAGTTGCTCGACAACACGCACTGGCAGCTCACGGAGTGGAAGCGCGCCGACGGCACGCTGCGCGCCGTGCCGGGCCCGAACGCCGACGCCAGCAATACCGACAACCCCGTTGCCCGCCCCATCACGCTCGACCTCTCGACCGAGAGCGGCCAGCGCCGCGCAAGCGGTTTTTCGGGCTGCAACCGTTATTTCGGCGCCTATGCGCTGAAAAACGGCCTGCTCTCGTTCAGCCAGCTCGGCGGCACGCGCATGGCGTGCATCGGCGCGGGCGGCGATATCGAGGGCCCCTACCTGGAAGCGCTCTCGCATATCGCGCGCTCGGGCGTGCAGATGCGCCCTCCGCGATCGCTCTTTCTCGTGCTCGAAAACGGCGACCGCCTGACGTTCGCCGAGCAAAGCGCCGAGGCCAAGCCCGGCGTTGCGCCGGGCGCCGCCTCCGACGCCAAACCGGCGCAGTGAACGCTGCCCGCATGAACCGCCGCGCCCTTGCCCGGCGCGGCTCTTTTTTTGTTGCGCGCGAACCAAAACAGCGTGCGCAGGGTCTTTGGCGTGTCGGGCGCGCAACGCCCGCCGGGCCGAGCGCAACACAGTCCTCAAGTGGATGGCGGCGCGCAGGGGCCGAGCGGTTACACTCCACACGTCGCACACCTTCTCTACGTACATCTTTGGCATGCACACGGTAGTTCCTGGCTGGTTCGGCGTTTCGGCCGTCTGGTTCATCCCTCTGATCTGGCGTCTCGTCAAGTCCGTGCTGCCCGGCGGCGCGGGCCTGCGCGGTCCGGGCACGATCCGGCTCTGGCTCGGCTTCCTTGGTGTGCTCGTCGCGAGCTGCGCGCTCGAGGCGACGCTCATCGACATCGCCGGTTTCGACGCGCTCGGCCACGCACTATTGGGCGGGCTCGGCAAGCTCATCGGCCACGCGGCCGCGCCGCTCGCCATGACGGCGCTCCTCCTCGTGAGCTTGCCGTGGCTGCTCGACTTCCATTGGCGCGAATTCCTCGCCTGGGCCGACATCTCGCTCGGGCTCGGCCTGAACATCCGCGCCGCGCGCGAGACCGACGAGAGCCCGCGCCGCGAACGCCGCAGTCGCCGCGCCGCCGCCGAAGAGGGACTTCCCGCCCATAGCGCCGCCACCGTCAACCTGCCGATGCCCGGCGACGGCGCACGGCGCAAGCGGCCGACGATCTGGCGCCCGCCTGCACGTGAAGCGCGCGATGCACGCGATGCACGCGACGGTCGCGATCTCTCGCGCAATGCCGGCGCGATGGCCGCGGGACTTGGCGCAGCGTCGACCGCGGCCGCCGCGCAGGACGCTTTTGCGGATAGCGCGCCGTGGCGCGCCGAACCAGGCTTCCGGGCTCCGGCCGATTCTTCCGCGGCATGGGCACGCACCGAGCCGACCGCGGCCGCCGACTGGCTGCGCGGCACGCGTGCTCCGGCGGCTCCGGTGCAAACTGCGCCGAGAGCACCGATGGAGCCGCCACGCATGCCATTGCAGCAAGGCGCGCCGCTTGGCGACGCGCGCCGCCAGCCAACGCGTGGCGCGGGCACTGCCTCGGATATGGCGAGCGTGCATGGCGCACCGGGCATCCCCGCGCAACCCAATGCGCCGTGGCGCGCTGAGCCGGGCCTTGCGCGGCCGGCCATGGCCGCCGCGACCGTGGGCGCACGCACGGCGTCGGCGTCGGCAGCGGTGCACGGTGCGCCGCTCGCGGCCGGTACCGCTGCGGCAGCAGCCGCCGTGCGCAGTGCCGCGTTCGGCTCGACGCCGGCGCCGCTCGATCCGCTGACTTCGCCGTTCGCGCAGCCAGTCACGCCGCGCCGCTCGGCGCCGCCGCCCGCGGCAGGCAGCACGGCAGCGCGCGCCGCGGCCGCAGCGCCGCCCCGCGTCGCGAAGCCGCCGCGTCCGTACGTCTGGCAAGGCCAGCCGGCGCGCGTGAACCCTCGCCCGCCCATGGCTGCGCCACGCGCGCCGTTCACCTCGCAACTGGCCGACACGCCGCCCGCTACGCCCACGTACTCGCGCCCCGCGTCCACCAGCGCGCCGCAAGCGGAAGCGCCGCTGTCGATGAGCGTGCTCGAAACGTTGCGTTCGATCGAAGAAAACGCCGCACGCTGGACGTCCCTCGCCGGCGCGAGCCTTGCACGCCGCACCCTCGACGAAGCGGGCACACTCGCGGGCGAAGAGGAAGCGCACGCGCAATTCCCGAGCGCCCCGCCAGACATGTCGAAGACGGCGCTGCCGGTGACGCCTTCGGGCGTATCGATGGAAGCGACGTTCGCACCAGTCACGCAGCAGGACGATGACGCCATCTCGCCGAACCGGGGCGTGCAATCGCTGGACGAGGTGCACGCCGCGCTGCAGCCGCACAACACGTCGACACCCTGGACGCCCGCTGCAAAGGCTGCCCCCTACCCTTCCGAGATTCAGCGCGCCGCGGCATACGAGCCGAAGACGGTCAGCGCCGACGACACGGCAATGCCAACTTCGTGGCAACCGGTGCACACCCATGTGGACGAAGCCGCGCATGACGCATTGAGCGCAGCGACCGGCGTCGAGCCTGTGCAAGCCGCGGCGGCAGAGGCCGCAACGCCGTCCTCCTGGCCCACGCTGGATCACGGCATGCCATGGATCCTGCTCGACGACGAACCGTCGGCCGCCGCGCCCACGGAAACCCACGCCGCCGAGCCGTTCTACACGTTCACGCCGTTGCCGGTGCACGAACAGGCGCCCGCGCCTGAGGTGGCAGTTGCTCCCGTTGCGGTGCCAGCACCCGCAGTCGCACACACACCGGTTGCAGCAAGCGTACAAGCGTCGCAGCCCGCTCCCGCCGAGTCGCAGGATGCAAACGACGCATCGGACGCGGCGAACATCGTGCACTTGCCCCGTTTCGTTCGCGAGACACAACCGGAGGTGGCCGCGGCGCCTGCGCATCACGCAGCGCCCGTTGACGAGCAACCGCTGGACGCAAGCACCCGCACCGAAGTTGTCGATACGGCGTCGGCGGCGACCCTCGACGAATCTGCGTACGGCACATACGGCCGCACGTTCGAAACATCCGCGCGCGCAACGCCTGCACCTGTCGCGCCCACCGTCGCGCATGCAGCTCCCGCGACGCCGTTCGACGCAACGCCTTCGCTGGCGGCAGAGCACAAGGCGAGCGAGTCTTTCGCCCCTGTTGCGCGCGTCGTCGATGAGCACCCCGCGGTTTTCGATGAAGCGCATGAGCTTGCGAACGCCGCGGCGGCGCAAGCATTGCCGGCAGTTGAAGCGCCGGCAACTCCGGCACCGGGTTTCGACGCGACGCCCCTGCCCGCTGTGCAGCAAACGCCGGCACCCGTAGCAACGCCGCCGTGGGTCGCCGAACCGCAGCCGGAATACCGTCCTGCACCTGCCGAAGCCACGTTCACGCCTGGCCCTTCGCATCCCGCAGTACCGGTTGCCACACCGATCGCGGCGCCCTACCCCGCCGTCGCGACCGAACCGGGCGCCGCAAGCCCCGCCTTCGAGCCCGAGCCCGAAGTCATCGAAGCCCCCGAAGTCATCGAAGCCCCCGAAGCCGTCGAAGCGCCCGAACCGGCAGTCCAGCGCCCCGCCGTACGCGGCCACGCGCCCACGGCGTTCGCGTTCGAGCCGCTGAGCGCCTCGGCGGTCGAACTGCCGGGGCTCGAACTGCTCGAGCGCGCGTCGTCCGAGATCGAGCCGGTCTCCGAGCAGAAGCTCGCCGAAACGAGCCAGCTGATCGAGCAGCGCCTCCAGGAGTTCAAGGTCCCTGTGACGGTGGTCGGCGCGTCGGCGGGCCCCGTGATCACGCGCTTCGAAGTGGAACCCGCGCTCGGCGTGCGCGGAAGCCAGATCGTCGGCCTCATGAAGGACCTCTCGCGCGGCCTTGGCCTCACGTCGATCCGCGTGGTCGAAACGATCCCCGGCAAGACCTGCATGGGCCTCGAATTGCCGAATGCGCGCCGCCAGATGATCCGCCTCTCCGAGATCCTCGAATCGGCGCCGTACCACCGCTCGCAATCGAAGCTCACGATCGCGATGGGCAAGGACATCGTCGGCCATCCGATCGTCACTGATCTCGCCAAGGCGCCGCACATGCTCGTCGCGGGCACGACCGGTTCCGGCAAGTCGGTGGCGATCAACGCGATGATCCTCTCGCTGCTCTACAAGGCGACGCCCGAGGACGTGCGGCTCATCATGATCGACCCGAAGATGCTCGAGCTTTCCGTGTACGAAGGCATTCCGCATCTGCTCGCGCCGGTCGTGACCGACATGAAGCTCGCCGCCAACGCGCTCAACTGGTGCGTGGGCGAAATGGAGAAGCGCTACCGGCTGATGTCGGCGGTGGGCGTGCGCAATCTCGCGGGCTTCAACCAGAAGATCCGCGACGCCGAAGCGCACGAAAAGAAGATCGGCAACCCGTTCTCGCTCACGCCGGAAGCGCCCGAGCCGCTCTCGCCGCTGCCGATGATCGTGGTCGTGATCGACGAGCTCGCCGACCTCATGATGGTCGCGGGCAAGAAGATCGAAGAGTTGATCGCGCGTCTCGCGCAGAAGGCGCGCGCCGCCGGCATCCACCTGATCCTCGCGACCCAGCGTCCTTCGGTGGACGTGATCACCGGGCTCATCAAGGCGAATATTCCGACCCGCGTGGCGTTCCAGGTGTCGTCGAAGATCGACTCGCGCACGATCCTCGACCAGATGGGCGCGGAGTCGCTGCTCGGCCAGGGCGACATGCTGTTCCTGCCGCCGGGCACGGGCTACCCGCAGCGCGTGCACGGTGCGTTCGTCGCCGACGAGGAAGTGCACGCCGTGGTGGAGTATCTGAAGCAGTTTGGCGAGCCCGAGTACGTCGAAGGCATTCTCGACGGCCCGGCTTCCGAAGGTGCGCCGCAGGATCTCTTCGGCGACTCGCCCGACGCCGAGGCCGACCCGCTCTACGACGAGGCCGTGGCCTTCGTCGTGCGCACGCGGCGCGCGTCGATCTCGTCGGTGCAGCGGCAGTTGCGCATCGGCTACAACCGCGCTGCGCGTCTGGTCGAGCAAATGGAGACGGCGGGCCTCGTCTCGCCGATGGGCATCAACGGCAGCCGCGAAGTGCTCGTGCCCGGCGGCGGCCAGGGCGAATAAAAAAAGGCGCGAAACTCGCCTTTTTTCTTCAACTCAACACACGCGCGCGTTACCGCGCGACGAACTTGAAATCGACCGGCGAGCCGATCTCGACGCGCTTCGGGTTCGGCTCCAGCAAACCGGTCTGCTGATCGCGGCGGAACACGTAGACGGTATCGCTGTTCTGGTTGCCGACGATGAGCCACTGCCCGGTCGGATCGATCGCGAACTCGCGCGGCGACTTGCCAAGGCTCGACTGGCGCCCCACGCGTTTTAACTTCCCGCTGGCGCCATCGACGGCGAAGATCGAGATGTCGTTGGCGTCGCCGCGATTCGAGACGTAGAGGAACTTGCCGTCCGGCGAAAGATGCAGCGCCGCCGCGCCCTGCGTGCCCTTGAAGCCCGGCTCCGCCAGCTTCTCGACCTGCTCGAGCTTCATATGCCCGTCGTGGTACGCAAACACCGTCACGGTGGCGGTCAGCTCGCTCGTGAGATATGCGTGACGGCCGTCATTGCCGAAGATCAGGTGACGCGGACCGCTGCCCGACTTCACGTCGGTATAGCGCCACTCGGTCGGGCTCACGAGCCCGCGGCTGCCGTCTGGCGTGTAAAGGTAGGTCCACAGCTTGTCGGTGCCGAGATCCTGGGTGAAGAGATAGTGGCCGTCCGGCGAAAACACCGTCGAGTGCACGTGCGCGTTGTCCTGACGCCCCTTCACGGGACCACCGCCCTCGTGATGCACGGTCAGCACGGACTCGCCAAGCTTGCCGTCCTGCTGCACGGGCAGGACGGCGAAGCTGCCGCCGGGGTCGGCCGCGACCGAATAGTTCGCCACGAAGAGATAGCGCCCATCCGGCGAAAGGCTCAGGTAGCACGGATCGTTGCCCTGCGCCGACACCTTGTTGAGAAACGTGAGCTGCCCGCTCGCGGCGTCGAAGCCGAATGCGCTCACGTCGCCGCGCAGGCTGGCGGGACCGTTGTCGCCGGGCAGTTCGTTCACGGCGTAGACAAAGCGGTTGTCCTTGCTCACCACGAGAAACGAGGGATTCACCGTCTTCGCTACGCTGACCGGCTGCATGTCGCCAGTTTGCGTATTGAAGTGGTAGACGTAGAGGCCCTCGCTCTTGCCGCCCGTATACGTGCCGACGATCAGGTTGTAGACGCCGCCTGCGGACGCGGTCGTGGATGCGGATTGCGCGAACGCATGCGTCGCGGCGACGGAAGCCATGATGACAACACCTTTGATGAGCTGGCTGAGGAGACGTGCGCGGAGATGCGCGCGGAGATGCGCGGGTCCGCGCGCACGGGCAGTGGAACGGGAGGGCGCGGGCACGGCGTTTGCGGCGGCACGGCGAAGGAACATGTCGACCTCCTTTTTCTTGTCGATGCAGTAAAGCGGATCGGCCCTCGTCGCGACGCTGACCGTACCCGTCTCGCTTTCGTCTGATACATGAGACACCGGCCCAGTATAAGAGAGGTCGCAAACGCCCGCCCCGCCGGCGCGCAGCAACGAGTCGCGCGGAAAAGGCGCGAAAAATCGCAGCGAAAAAGGGATCAACGCTCAGGATCGAAACCCGCCGCAATCAGGGAGCCGTCATGAACATTCACGTCGCCATCGGGCCGCTCGTCGCGCTCATCGCAGGCATTCTGATTCTTGCCGTGCCGCGCCTGCTCAACTATATCGTCGCGCTGTATCTGATCATCATCGGGATCATCGGGCTATTCGGCGTAAACGGCCATCTGTGACGCGCCTCGTCACGCTCGCCAACGTTTGTTGACGCCGGCGAGATGAGTATTTGCACGTGCTGCCGCGCAAAACGCATTGCGCAGGCGGCCCCGCTGCCACTACTCTTGTGCGTGCATGCCGCGCGCACTGTCCTGCACGCGGCGAGCGGCTTTCGTTTTCGAGCAACGCTGTCAATCTGCTTACTATGCCCGCACCCATTGAAGACTATGCATTGATCGGCGACGGCCACACGGCCGCGCTCGTTTCCCGCGCCGGCTCCATCGACTGGCTCTGCTGGCCGCGCTTCGACTCCGGCGCCTGCTTCGCCGCCCTGCTCGGCACCGAGGAGAACGGCCGCTGGCTCATCGCGCCCGCCCAGCCCGCTGATGGCGCGAAAGTCGAGATCAAGACCACGCGCCGCTATCGCGGCGACACGCTGATCCTCGAAACCGATTTCGAAACGCCCGAGGGCGCGGTCACGCTCATCGACTTCATGCCGCCCGGCAACGGCTGGTCCGAACTCGTGCGTATCGTCGTGGGGCGGCGCGGCACCGTGCGCATGGAAAGCCAGCTCGTGCTGCGCTTCGACTATGGCTTTTCGGTGCCGTGGGTCAGCCGTCTCACCTACGAAAGCGGCATCAAGGCGACAGTGGGCCCGGACACGGTCGTGCTGCGCACGCCGGTCGACCTCGAGGGCGAAAACATGCACACTGTCGCGCAGTTCGAGGTGAAAGAAGGCGAACGCGTGCCGTTCTCGCTTTCCTACGCCGCCTCGCACCTGCGTCTGCCGCCGCCGCGCGATCCGTTCACGGCGCTTGCGCGCACGGAGAACTTCTGGACCGAATGGGCCTCGCGCAGCACGGTGGAAGGCCGCTGGGCCGAACCGATCCGCCGCTCGCTCATCACGCTCAAGGCATTGGCCTATGAGCCCACCGGCGGCATCGTCGCCGCGCCCACCACGTCGCTGCCCGAACAACTGGGCGGCACGCGCAACTGGGACTACCGCTACTGCTGGCTGCGCGACGCGACGATCACGCTGCTCGCGATGATGCGCGGCGGCTACTACGACGAGGCGCGCGCATGGCGTGCGTGGCTGGGCCGCGTGATGGCGGGCTCGCCCTCGCAGCTGCAGATCATGTACGGGCTCGCCGGCGAGCGCCGCCTGCCCGAATTCGAACTCGACTGGCTGCCCGGCTACGAAGGCGCGAAACCCGTGCGCGTGGGCAACAACGCAGTCGGCCAGCTGCAGCTCGACGTGTACGGCGAAGTGATGAACGCACTGCACCTCGCGCGCGTGGGCGGCTTGCAGGCCGACGACACCGCGTGGTCGATCCAGTGCGCGATGCTCGAACACCTCGAAACGATCTGGACCGCGCCCGACGAAGGCATCTGGGAAACGCGCGGCGGCCGCCAGCACTTCACGTTCTCGAAGGTCATGGCGTGGGTCGCGTTCGACCGCGCGATCAAATCGGCGGAAAAATTCGACCTGCCCGGCCCGCTCGATCACTGGCGCGAACTGCGCTCGACGATACACGCGACCATTTGCGAGCACAGCTTCAACAAGGATCTGAACTCCTTCACGCAGATCTACGGCGGCACCGACCTCGACGCGAGCCTGCTGCTCATGCCGCTGGTCGGCTTCCTGCCTGCGGCAGATCCTCGCATTGCGGGCACGGTCGCGGCGATCGAGCGCGATCTGATGTGTGAAGGTTTTGTGATGCGCTACCGCACCACCGAATTCAACGATGGACTGCCGCCCGGGGAAGGCACCTTCCTTGCGTGCAGTTTCTGGATGGTCGACAACCTGGCCCTGCAAGGCCGCATGGACGACGCACGCCGCATGTACGAGCGCCTGCTCTCGCTCGCCAATGACGTGGGATTGCTCGCCGAGGAATATGACCCCATTGCGGGGCGTCTGGTCGGCAACTTCCCGCAGGCGTTCTCGCATGTGGCGCTCGTGCATACCGGCTTGAACCTCATGCGGCATGAACAGGACATGGCGAAGGAAACGGGACATCCGGCGGTCGACGGCGCGTCGGCCGAGCCAGCTGTTGCATCCGCATCGTAAATGTTCGAAAGCGCCTGGACGTTTTTGCGAGCTGGGGTACACTAGGCATGCTGCGTTGCACAACGGCCAGGCGCAGAACAGTACCGCCCGCGCTAAAGCCCGCCGGGCGGCGGCCGATAAACAACCTGATTGACTGACCGACCAACCTTGCCGGCCCGCATCTGTTCCGCGCCTCACCCGCGCGCGACCCGGGTGCGAACCGCTCCTTGAAGATGCCGGAGCGCCCATGCTCTATCAAATCCGTGAATTCCAGCGTGCGTTGTTGAGCCCGCTGACCGCCTGGGCCCAGGCCGCCTCGAAATCGTTCTCGAATCCGACGAGCCCGTTTTCACTCGTGCCGGGCGCCACGCGCTTCGCCGCGGGCTACGAACTGCTCTATCGCCTCGGCAAGGACTACGAGAAGCCCGAGTTCAACATTCGCCAGATCGTGAAGGACGGCTTCAATATTCCGATCGTCGAGCAAACCATCATCGAAAAGCCGTTCTGCCGCCTGCTGCGCTTCAAGCGCTACGCCGACGACACCGGCGCCGTGGCCGCGCTCAAGGACGAGCCGAGCGTGCTCGTGTGCGCGCCGCTCTCGGGCCACCACTCCACGCTGCTGCGCGACACCGTGCGCACCCTGCTGCAGGACCACAAGGTGTACATCACCGACTGGATCGACGCGCGCATGGTGCCGCTCGAAGCCGGTGCGTTCCATCTCGACGACTACGTGGCGTACATCCAGGAATTCATCCGCCATATCGGCGCGAAGAACCTGCACGTGCTGTCCGTTTGCCAGCCGACGGTGCCCGTGCTCGCGGCCATCTCGCTCATGGCGAGCCGCGGCGAAGACACCCCGCTCACGATGACGATGATGGGCGGCCCGATCGACGCGCGCCGCAGCCCCACCGCCGTCAACTCGCTCGCCACCGAACACTCGCTCGACTGGTTTGCGAACAACGTGATCCATACGGTGCCGGCCAACTATCCGGGCGAAGGGCGCGAGGTGTATCCGGGCTTCCTGCAGCACGCGGGTTTCGTCGCAATGAATCCGGGCCGTCACACTACGGCGCATTGGGACTTCTACAAGAGCCTGCTGCGCGGCGACGAAGAGGACGCCGAAGCACATCGCCAGTTCTACGACGAATACAACGCGGTGCTCGACATGGCCGCCGAGTATTACCTCGAGACCATCCGCACTGTGTTCCAGGATTTCAGTCTCGCTGAAGGCACGTGGGACGTGGCCGGCGAACGCGTGCGTCCGCAGGACATTCGCGACACGGCGCTCTTCACGATCGAGGGCGAGCTCGACGACATTTCGGGCGCGGGCCAGACGCGCGCCGCGCACGACCTGTGCACGGGCATTCCCGAGGCGAACCGGCATCATCTGACCGCCGAGAAGTGCGGCCACTACGGCATCTTCTCGGGCCGCCGCTGGCGCACGATCATCTATCCGCAACTGCGCGATTTCATCCGTCAACACCAGCAGGGCGCCGGCCAATCGGGCAAAGAAACGCCTGCCCGCGGCCGCTCCGCACAAGGCGCTGTCGCCTGACGCAGACGCGCGCTCCATGCGAGCGCACACAGTACGCGCCAGCAGCACAACCCGCGCGCCGTCCCAGGACGGCGCGCGGCGTTTGTGGAGCGTGAAACGATCTCGTGCGCTTCGCTTGCGCTACTTGCGCATCAGATACGCGAGCAGCATTTCCGTGTTGAGCTGAATCATTTCCGCGCGCTCGGCAGCCGAACTGAAGTCACGACCGAGCGTGGCGTTCAGCGTATAACGGTTCGATACGATGTAGTAACCCATACCCGAGAGCGTCACATAAAGCCGCAGTGGATCGATGCTCGGGCGGAACAGTCCCGCAGACTCGCCGCGTGTGAGGATCGAGCCGAGCGTCGCGACGATCGGCGAGATCATCTCGCGAATTCGTGTGGACTTCTGCATATAGCGCGCCTCGTGCAGATTCTCGTTGTTCACGAGCCGCAGCAGTTCCGGATTGTCTCGATAGTAGTCCCACACGAAATGCGCAAGCCGCGTGATCGCCTCGACGGGTGCAAGCCCCGCGAGATCGAGCGCGCGCTCGGCTTCGTTGAGCGCGCCGAATGCGTGCTCAAGCACTGCCGTGAACAGTTGCTCCTTGCTGCCGAAGTAGTAGTAGAGCATGCGCTCATTGGTTTCCGCGCGTCGCGCGATCTGGTCGACGCGTGCGCCGAACAGGCCGCCATTGGCGAATTCTTCCGCCGCGGCGAGCAGAATGCGGCGGCGTGTGCCTTCAGGATCTCTTTTGATTTTTGGCTGATTCATGGTGGCAGGATCTCGTTAAGCCGCGTTGTCCGGTTTACGTTGTCGGGCGGTACCACGCCGGGCCTCTCCTAGCCCTGGGATCGACAAACGTTGTGCGGGGCGCGCCAGGTTAATGGACAGACACCCTCCGACCTACGGTCTTGCGTTCCTTCTTGTTTGTTTGATGTCGTTGCGAGCCGACACCGTTCTTCCCCCTGTCGCTTCATGCAAGACGCCATGCCAGCCGCCCATGCATTGCGCCACGCTTTTACGTCTACTGATTCCCCCTCAACCGCAAAGCGCTTCGCATTAAGCGCTTTGATTATGGCACATGGCCCGCCGATGGCAATGCGGGAAATCGGCGATAATGCAAGCTTTGGCGCTGTGCGTGTGCGCCCTGTCAGGCCAGCCGCGTAACCCTGCGCATGGCCATGTGCGCCCAAGGTCGCGCCACCGCCCGCCCCGCCCCGATGTAGCGAACGTGAACGATTCCAAAACACTCGCAGATCGCATCGAAGATCTGCTGCCCCAGACCCAATGCACGAAGTGCGGCTACGACGGCTGCCGGCCCTATGCCGAAGCCGTGGCAGCCAGCACCGCCAATTACAACCAGTGTCCGCCCGGCGGTCTCGAAGGCGTCGAGCGCCTCGCGAAACTGCTCGGCAAACCCGTCATCCCGATCAATCCGGACAACGGCGTGGAGCGCCCGCGTCCCGTGGCGTTCATCGACGAACAACTGTGCATCGGCTGCACGCTGTGCATGCAGGCATGTCCCGTCGACGCGATCGTGGGCGCGCCCAAGCAGATGCACACGATCGTCGAGGATCAGTGCACGGGCTGCGACCTGTGCGTCGCGCCCTGCCCGGTCGACTGCATCGCAATGATTCCTGTTACGGGCGAAGCAACCGGCTGGGACGCATGGACACAACAGCAGGCCGACGAAGCCCGCGTGCGACATGACCGGCGCGCAGCGCGCCAGGCCGCCGAACGCAATGCGGCCGAAGCGCGCGCCGCGGCACGCCGCGCGGCCACGAGCGCGCCTGCCGCCCCGGCACCGCAAGACACCGCCATGCAGCCCGCAAGCCCCTCCGCCGACGACGCCGAAGCGAAGAAGAAAGCGATCATCCAGGCGGCACTCGAACGTGCACGCCGCAAGAAGGCGGAACTGGCTGAACAGGGTGTGGGACCGCGCAACGTCGAGCACGTGAGCGCCGATGTTCAAGCGCAGATCGACGCCGCCGAGGCGCGCCGCAAGCGTATCGGTATCGAGTCGAATGCATCGGACGCAGCGAATCCGGCGCCCGACGACGACAAGCCCGCGCGCTAGCGCATCGCACTGCCAAAGGCCCCACGCACAACGAGCATGAACGCCACCAAGCGCCGCGCCATCTACGAAACGCTGCAAAGCCTCAATCCGCACCCCACGACCGAGCTGGAGTTCAGCACGCCGTTCGAACTCCTGATTGCCGTGATGCTCTCCGCGCAGGCCACCGACGTTTCGGTGAACAAGGCCATGCGCAGGATGTTTCCGGTCGCCAACACGCCGGAGACGGTGCTTGCGCTCGGCGAAGAAGGCGTTGCCGATTACATCAAGACGATCGGCCTGTATCGCACCAAGGCCAAAAACGTCATTGCGACCTGCCGCATTCTCATCGAGCAGTACGGCAGCGAGGTGCCGCAAACGCGTGAGGCGCTCGAAGGCCTGCCCGGCGTGGGACGCAAAACCGCGAACGTCGTGCTCAATACGGCGTTCGGCCAGCCGACCATCGCCGTCGACACGCATATCTTTCGGGTTGCGAACCGAACGGGGCTCGCGCCCGGCAAGGACGTGCGCGCCGTCGAAACCGCGCTCGAAAAATTCACGCCGCCGGAGTTCCTCCAGGACGCACATCACTGGCTCATCCTGCACGGGCGCTATGTGTGCAAGGCGCGCCGCCCCGAATGCTGGCATTGCGTAATCGAGCCGCTGTGCGAGTTCAAGCCGAAGACGCCGCCGCCGGAGCTCTGAGCGAGCGCGAGCCCCCGGGCGTAAAATAACGAGTTCACGCGTTGCACGACGCCGCATCCCCCACTCGACCGACTCAAGATGTTCAATCCCAGCCGCGACGAAGTCCGCCGCTTTTTCACCGAGACCTGGCGCAAGCAGCGTGCGGGCGAAATCCTCACGCCGCTAGAGGCGATCGCCGCCGACTGGATCGTCGAGCACCCGGAATATCACGCCGAACTCGCCGACGCCGATGCGGCCGCCGCGCAGGACTACTCGCCCGAGCGCGGCCAGAGCAATCCGTTCCTGCATCTGTCGATGCACCTCGCGATCAGCGAGCAGTTGTCGATCGACCAGCCGCCCGGCATCCGCGCGGCGCACGACCGGCTCGCCGCACGCATGGGCTCCACGCACGACGCGCAGCACGCGATCATGGAGTGCCTCGGCGAAACGATCTGGGAAGCGCAGCGCACGAACACGCCCCCCGACACGGACGCCTATCTCATGCGCATCGAGCGCCGCGCTTCACGCGACTGAGAACGCACGAAAGCGCGACTGAAGCCAACGAAGCCGCAAAAAAACACCCCGCGAACGCCTCGCCGAAAACGAGGCCCACGCGGGGTGTTTCACATGATGCAGCACGCATGACGCGCGCCGCATTCACGCCTACTTCTTGTTGACGAGGTCGCCGCCGAGCGACTCGATATACGCGGCGATATCCTTCATGTCGCTCTGCGAGAGGCTCTGCACCTGCGCCTGCATGATCGGATTGTTGCGGCCAAGGTGCGGATTGCCTGTGCCCATCTGATACTGGCGCAGCGCCCAGTAGATGTAGTCGGCGTGCTGGCCAGCAAGCTTCGGATATTCGGGGCTCACGGGCTTGTTCAGGCCCGGGCCGTGGCAGGCCGCGCAGTTGTGGCTGTCGGCGAGGGCCTTGCCGTTGGAGACGTCGGCCGCGTGCGCGGGATTCAGCGCGAGCGCGGCGGCCAGCGCGAGAGCGGTGCCCGCGAGCTTGATGGTTGCACCGGCAAACGAAGGCATAGCCGTGTAGGGCTTGTTCATGGGTTCTCCACCTGCCGGTTATTTGTTCGGATTGTCTTTCGACGCGGCCGTTTGCGACGCATAGTAGGCCGCGATGTCGGCGATGTCCTGTTCGGTGAGCGAGGACGCGATCGCGTGCATCGTCTCGAAATGCCGGTCGCCCTTCTTGTAGGCGAGCAACGCGTTCATGATGTACTGCGCGTTCTGGCCGCCCAGAATGGGCACGTGGTAGACCTCGGGGTAAGCGGTGCGGTAGTCGGGAATACCATGACAGCCGATACACATCGCCACCTTGTCCTGACCCGCCTTCGCGTTGCCCACGACGTCCGCGTGAGCCGTGACCGCGAAGCACGCCAGCATGGTTATTGCGCCCGTGATGACGTGCTTGCCGACAATTTTTTTCATAGCATCCAACCTGGCTTGAGGGGATTCGAACGCCCGAACCGCAGGCCACGGCCTGCGCCGCATTACTGCTGTTTTACTTTTGGGGTCGCCGTGCAGGCCGAAAAAAATCGGTCCGAGTATACCGCGACGCCGCAGCGGCCGTCCACCGGCCGCGCCACGCCTGGCGGGCCTCGGAGCGCCTGACGGGGCCCTGCGGCAGGCCGGCGGGGCCCACCGGGCGGCCACGCAGCGCCGTGTCGCGCAGGCTCGCTGGCAAGCAACCCGGAGGAACCCTGGCACACACAACGGACTCGCCGCGCGCTCGCCGCAGACGCCTCTGAGCCTGCGTGACCGTGCCCCAAAGAGCGGACCCAACGATACGCGGTGGCGCGCCGACGCAACACCCCATCTGACTTATACTGGGATTTTTTTCCCAGCGAGCGGATTCACCATGCGCGCCACGCGTTTCGAAGGCTCATCGCAGTACGTCGCCACCGACGATCTCAAGCTTGCGGTCAACGCCGCGATCACGTTGAAGCGCCCCCTGCTCATCAAGGGCGAGCCCGGCACGGGCAAGACCATGCTGGCCGAAGAAGTGGCCGCGGCGCTGGGCATGCCGCTCATGCAGTGGCACATCAAGTCCACCACGAAGGCGCAGCAAGGGCTCTACGAGTACGACGCGGTCTCGCGCCTGCGCGACTCGCAGCTCGGCGACGAGCGCGTGAAGGACATCGCCAACTACATCGTGAAAGGCGTGCTGTGGCAGGCGTTCGAGTCGGAAGAGCAAAGCGTGCTGCTGATCGACGAGATCGACAAGGCCGACATCGAGTTCCCGAACGACCTGTTGCGCGAACTCGACCGCATGGAGTTCTACGTGTACGAGACGCGCCAGCTCATCAAGGCGAAGCAGCGTCCGCTCGTGATCATCACGTCGAACAACGAGAAGGAGCTGCCCGACGCTTTCCTGCGCCGCTGCTTCTTCCACTACATTAGCTTTCCCGATCCGGCCACGATGCAGCGCATCGTCGAGGTGCACTATCCGGGCATCCGCAAGGAACTGCTCAACGCGGCGATGGAAAGCTTCTTCGAACTGCGCAACGTCGCGGGCCTGAAGAAAAAGCCGTCTACGTCCGAACTGCTCGACTGGCTCAAGCTCCTGCTCGCGGAAGAGATTCCGCCCTCGGCGCTGCGCGCGGCCGACGGCTCGAAGTCCATGCCGCCGCTCGCGGGCGCGCTGCTCAAGAACGAGCAGGACATGACGCTGTTCGAGCGCCTCATCTACATGAACCGCCACAACCGTTGACCAGGACCCCGCGCGCGAAAGCCGGAGACACCGCATGCTGATCGACTTCTTCTACACGCTGCGCGACGCGAAGCTGCCGGTTTCCGTGAAGGAGTACCTCACGCTCGTCGAAGCGCTCAAGGCGCGCGTGATCGCGCCCTCGCTCGACGACTTCTACTACCTCGCACGCATGACGCTGGTGAAAGACGAGCAATACTTCGACCGCTTCGATCAGGCGTTCGGCGCGTATTTTCGCGGCATCGAGAAGAAGTCCGAACTCGCCTTCGAGATACCCGAAGACTGGCTCAAGAAGCGTCTGGAGCGCGACTTCACGCCCGAGCAGCGCGCGCAGATCGAAGCCATGGGCGGGCTCGACAAGCTCATGGAGCGCCTGAAGGAGCTTTTCGAGGAACAGAAGGAGCGCCACGAAGGCGGTAGCAAATGGATCGGCACGGGCGGCACCTCGCCCTTCGGCCATGGCGGCTATAACCCCGAGGGCATCCGCATTGGCGGCGAAGGCGGCCAGCGCAGCGCCGTGAAAGTGTGGGACGCGCGCGCGTATCGCGACTACGACGACCAGGTCGAAATCGGCACGCGCAACATCAAGGTCGCGTTGCGCCGTCTGCGCCGTTTCGCGCGCGAAGGCGCCGCCGAAGAACTCGATCTCGGCGACACGATCCGCAGCACCGCCGCGAACGCGGGCTGGCTCGACCTCAAGATGGTGCCGGAGCGCCACAACAACGTGAAAGTGCTGATGCTGCTCGACGTGGGCGGCTCGATGGACGATCACATCAAGCGCACGGAAGAACTGTTCTCGGCGGCCAAAGCCGAATTCAAGCACCTCGAGTTCTACTACTTCCACAACTGCGTGTACGACTACCTGTGGAAGAACAATCGCCGCCGCCACGCCGAGCGCACGCCCACGTGGGACCTGCTGCACAAGTTCACGCCCGACTACAAGCTGATCTTCGTCGGCGACGCCACCATGAGCCCGTATGAGGTGCTGCAGCCGGGCGGCTCGGTCGAATACAACAACCCCGAAGCGGGCGCCGTGTGGCTGCGCCGTCTCGCCGACCAGTTCCCCCATTTCGCCTGGCTCAACCCCGAACCCGAGCGACTATGGGAATACCGCCAGTCGGTGTCGATCATCCGCGAGATTCTCGGCCACCGCATGTATCCGCTCACCGTCGCCGGGCTCGAAACGGCCATGCGCGTGCTGAGCAAATAGGCGCCCGCACTCCCGCCCCTTTCCGCTCTTTCGAGGCGGCGCGTTGCCTGAGTGTGACCAGGCCGCGCCGCCCGATGTCGCCATACCTACGCAAAATCTGGAGACCACCTGCATGACCGCCCCCTCCTCCCCTGATCTGCCCACGACGTTCAGGCCAGGACCGCTGCGGCCCTTCGCCGATACCTCGGTCGCCACGATCGTGGCCGGCTTCGTCGCGATGATGACCGGCTACACCAGCTCGCTCGTGCTGATGTTCCAGGCCGGCCAGGCGGCGCATCTTTCCGACGCGCAGATTTCCTCGTGGATCTGGGCGCTTTCCATCGGCATGGCGTTGACGACCATCGGCCTGTCGCTGTGGTTTCGCGCGCCCATCGTGGTCGCGTGGTCCACGCCGGGTGCGGCGCTCCTCATCAGCTCGCTGCCGCATGTGCCCTATGCCGAGGCGATCGGCGCCTATATCGTGTGCGCCGTGCTGCTCACGGCCGTGGGCCTCACCGGCTGGTTCGACACGCTCATGAAGCGCATTCCCGCGGGCATTGCGGCGGCGCTGCTCGCGGGCATCCTGTTCGAGATCGGCATCGAGATCTTCCACGCCGCGCAGGTGCAAACCCCGCTCGTGCTGACGATGTTCTTCGGCTACCTGATCGTGAAGCGCGCCGTGCCGCGCTACGCGATCGTCGCGACGCTCGTGATCGGCATCGCCGCCGCTGCCGTGCTCGGTCTGCTCGACTTCAGCCACTTCCGCGTGGCGGTGGCCAAGCCCGTGTTCACGATGCCGGCGTTCTCGCTCACGGCGGTGGTGAGCATCGGCATTCCGCTTTTCGTCGTGGCGATGGCCTCGCAGAACGTGCCGGGCATCGCCGTGCTGCGCGCCGACGGCTACGACCACACGGCCGCGCCCTCGTCGCCGCTCATCGCCACCACGGGCCTGGCCTCGCTCGTGCTCGCGCCGTTCGGCTCGCACGGCGTGAATCTTGCCGCCATCACCGCGGCGATCTGCACCGGCCCGCACGCCCACGAAGACCGCACGAAGCGCTATATGGCGGCCGTGTGGTGCGGCATTTTCTATCTGATCGCCGGGACCTTCGGCGCGACCATCGCGGCGCTGTTCGCGGCGTTCCCGCAGGCGCTCGTGGTCTCGATCGCGGCGCTCGCGCTGTTCGGCTCGATCATGGGCGGCCTCACCAACGCCATGCAGAACCCGAGGGAGCGCGAAGCCGCGCTCATCACCTTCATGGTGACGGCCTCCGGGCTCACGCTGCTTTCCATCGGCGCGGCGTTCTGGGGGCTCGTGGCGGGCGTGATCACGCAGTTCGTGCTGAATGCGCGGCGCGCGTGAAACGCAACACCAGGCGATTCCGCCATAAAATAATGAAGTCAGCCGCGCCCAAGCGCGCGGCAAATGCGCCAGATCCGGCTGCACGCGCGTCTGCCGTCCATCCGCGCGTGCCGGGCCGCAACGGCGCAGCGCCATTTCGCGTTCCGCCCGGCGCGCCTCAGGTTCACGCCTGAAGCGCACCGGCCGTTCAACTCTCACCGATGCAGGCGCGCACGCGCCCACAAGGCCTGACATGACTACCGCACTCGACCAGCTCAAGCAGTACACCACCGTCGTCGCCGACACGGGCGACTTCCAGCAATTCGTGCAGTACAAGCCGCAGGACGCGACGACCAACCCGTCGCTGATCCTCAAGGCGGTCCAGAAAGCTGAGTACCGTCCGCTGCTCGAAAAAACCGTACGCGATCACGCGAGCGAATCGCTCGAGTCGATCATCGACCATCTGCTGATCGCGTTCGGCACCGAAATCCTCAAGATCATTCCGGGCCGCGTCTCGACCGAAGTCGACGCCCGCCTCTCGTTCGACACGAAAAAGTCGATCGACAAGGCCCACCACATCATCGACCTGTACAAGCAGGCCGGCATCGGCCGCGAGCGCGTGCTGATCAAGCTCGCCTCCACCTGGGAAGGCATTCGCGCCGCCGAAGCGCTGCAAAAGGACGGCATTCACTGCAACATGACGCTGCTCTTCTCGCTCGCGCAAGCCGCCGCGTGCGCCGAAGCGGGCGCGCAGCTGATCTCGCCGTTCGTGGGCCGCATCTACGACTGGTACAAGAAGGCCAAGGGCGCCGACTGGGACGACGCGAAGGACGGCGGCGCGAACGACCCGGGCGTGCAGTCGGTGCGCAAGATCTACGCGTACTACAAGAAGTTCGGCCACAAGACCGAAGTGATGGGTGCGAGCTTCCGCAACACGAGCCAGATCGTCGAGCTGGCCGGCTGCGACCTGCTCACCATCAGCCCGGACCTGCTGCAAAAGCTCCAGGACAGCACCGAGAAGGTCGAGCGCAAGCTTTCGCCGGCAGCGTTCAAGGACGCGAAGATCGAGCGTGTGGCCGTGGACGAGCCGTCGTTCCGCTTCCAGCTCAACGAAGACGCCATGGCGACCGAGAAGCTCGCCGAAGGCATCCGCGCGTTCGCCGCCGACGCGATCAAGCTCGAAAAGATGATCGAAGAGCTGCGCGCGAAGTAACGCGCCGGCGCTCCATGCAGAGCGCATCGAACCATCGATGACCGAGGGCCGCACATGCCGCATGTGCGGCCCTTTCTTTTGCGTGCGGGCGAGCAACGTCCGTTCCCGTCTGCGCTCTCGCAAACCCTGACGACACATCGCTCGGTAATGCCCAGGCGCGCGCCTAGAATCAGGGCAGCGGTGCAACCCGCCGCATGATCCGGCCCCGTGCCTACCCGCGCACGATAACCGGCCGGCCAACGTCCCGTCCGCAAGGAAACCGACGATGCAAATCCAGCCCTACCTCTTTTACCCCGGCAATTGCGACGAAGCGATCGCCTTCTATGGCGAAGCGCTCGGCGCGAAGGAAGTGATCAAGATGCGCTTCAAGGAAGCGCCGCCGGACCCCGCCCGCCCCATGCCGCCCGAATTCGCCGAAAAGATCATGCACGCGACGCTCCAGATCGGCGACGCGCAGATCATGGTGTCCGACGGCGGCTGCATGACGCAGAACGACAAGTTCCTCGGCTTCGGCGTCTCGCTCACCGGGCCCGACGTCGCCACGGCCGAGCGTTACTTCAACGCGCTGGCCAAAGGCGGCACGGTCACAATGCCGTTTGCGAAGACCTTCTGGTCGCCTGGCTTCGGCATGCTGACCGACAAGTTCGGCGTGCCGTGGATGGTCACGGCGCCGCACGACCAGGCCGCCTGACCCCGCGCCGCAGCCGGCGTTGCGCGCCCGGCGTCACACCATGCGGTGCGTCGCGGCGCGCTCGATGTTCCAGCGCGGTTCGGTGTCGAGCAGGAGCGCGCGCAGGCGCTCCACCTGCTCCTCCACACGCAGGCTGAGCCAGTACGGCCCCTGCATCTGCGGCTCGGGGCAGCCCTGCGGCGCCTCCGGCACGCCTTCATGGACGCCCGCGCCCGCCTCGGCCGCCGCCTCGCCCGTCGCATCGTCCTCTGCCCCGCCGTCCACCCATGCCGCAACCGGGCGCAGCGCCTGCTGCGCCGCCTCGGGGTGGCGCCCGCCGCCAAATCGCAGCGCCCGTGCCGTGGCGAGCAGCGCACGGCGCACGGTCTCGCTGCGCTCGGCGAACGCCTCGCGCACGAGCGACTGCTCGTAGCTGCCCGTGCCGGTGCAGAGCATCTCCAGCGCGCTCAGGAGCGAGCGATGCAGACGCTGCACCTGTTCGAGCTGCGCGAGCGGCACATCGATCTCCTTGGCCACCGAAGGCATCAGCGCGCGCAGCTGCACGAGCCGTGCGTTCAGGCGCATGAAGGTCTGCACCTGGTCGTCCGAATCGACGTGCACGCCGCTCGCCACCTGCGCGTACACGCGCGCGCATTCGCGCAGATTGTCGGCGAGGCTGTAGCGCCACGAATACGTGGCGTGCAGCGGCAAGGCGAACGAAAACACGAGCGCGATGACGATGCCGAGAATCACGTTGAGCGTGCGCCAGAGGCCCGTATCGATGAGGTTGTCGCCATGCCCCGCGACGATGCACATGGTGATGGCGGCAAGGAGGGCGACGTAGCCCGGCTTGCCAATGGCGTAGTACCCGCACACGGCCGCCACGAGCGACATCAGCACGTAGGTAAGCGGCACGGAGCCCGTGATGGCCTGCACGACGATCAGCACGAGCCCGATCACGGCGCCCAGCATCGTGCCGAGCGCACGCTCGGCGGCCTTCTTGCGGATGTTGCCTTGGTGCTGCAGCCCGCCGATCACGACGAGCAGCGTGACCGACGCCCAGATGCCATGCGGAATATCGATGCCCGAGGTCGCGAGAATCGAGGCGAGCATGGCGAGGCCCACGCGCACGCTGTGTATCACCTTGGCATTGCGGTAGCGGTAGTACGGCGACGTCAGCGCACGCCACATGCGCGCGAGGCGCGAGCGGCGGCGCGGCGTGCGCACGCGTCGCGCGCCGCTGTGCGCGGACCGGGAGCGGGATTCGGTTTCGGATGGGGCCATGGCGCGGGCTGGACGTGAGCCAAATCAGCCGCCATCGTGCACCAGAAAAACAAATGCCCGCAACTAAGTGTTGCGGGCATTGTCGGCAAGTCCGGACCGGCGGTGCGCGCCGGGCCGAAGTGTACCGAGCGGATCAGCCCTCGACGACGTCGAGATAGTCTTCCGGACGCGTGCGGTCCTGGCTCTTCTGCATGCCAACCAGATGCACGAGCGCCGACACGACAACCGAGACCACGAGGTTCACGATCAGCGACCACACCGCGGCGTAACCCGGAATCGCCATGCCGAACAGGTGAATCGTGAAGATCGAGCCTGCGAGCTTGAGCGAAATGGCCATCCACGTGCCGGTGGCGATGCCGACCGCCCAGCCCACCAGCAGGCCGCGGTAGTCGAGCATGCGCGTGTAGAGACCGAGCACGATGGCGGGCAGCGTCTGGATGATCCAGATACCGCCGAGCAGCTGCAGCTGGATCGCGTACGTGAGCGGCAGGCCCAGGATGAACGCCACCGCGCCGACCTTCACGATCAGCGAGACCAGCTTGGCGATGTTGGTCTCCTGCTCGTGATTCATGTTGCGGTTGATGAACTCCTTGTGGATGTTACGCGTGTACAGGTTGGCCGCTGCAATCGACATGATCGCGGCGGGCACCAGCGCGCCGATACCGATAGCGGCGAACGCCACGCCCACGAACCACGACGGGAAGAAGTGCAGGAACAGCGCCGGCACCGCGAAGTTCGGACCGAAGGCCTTGAAGTACGGCGCGAATTCCGGCATGTCCTTCACGCCCGCGGCAAGCGCCATGTAGCCGAGCAGCGCGAGCAGGCCGAGCACGAGCGAGTACGCGGGCAGCATCGCCATGTTGCGGCGGATGGTGTTGCCCGACGACGACGACAGGATCGCCGTGACCGAGTGCGGGTACAGGAACAGCGCGAGCGCCGACCCCACCGCGAGCGTCGCGTAGGCGCTATATCCGTTCAAACTCGCGGCATCCGGCGACTTGAGCAGCAGCTTGGCCGGCGGCACCGCGCCGAAGATGTGGCCGAAGCCGCCCATCTGCGCGGGAATCACGATGATCGCGACGATGATCGTGATGTAGATGAGGATGTCCTTCACCACCGCGATCATGGCCGGCGCGCGCAGGCCCGAGGTGTACGTGTACGCGGCGAGAATCGCGAATGCGATGATGAGCGGCAGGTCGCCGACGAAACCCGTTGTGTCGAAGCCAAGCGCGCCGATCACCACTTCGATACCCACCAGCTGCAGCGCGATATACGGCATGGTCGCGACGATACCCGTCACGGCGATGGCGAGCGCGAGCATGCGGCTGCCATAGCGCGCGCTCACGAAGTCGGCCGAGGTGACGTATTGATGGCGCTTCGCGACGGCCCAGAGCTTCGGGAACACGACGAACGCGAACGGATAGATCAGGATCGTGTACGGCAGCGCGAAGAAACCCGTTGCGCCCGCACCGAACACGAGCGCCGGCACGGCAATGAACGTGTATGCGGTGTACAGGTCGCCGCCGAGCAGGAACCATGTGACGATCGTGCCGAAGCGGCGGCCGCCGAGGCCCCACTCTTCGAGGTGGGCGAGGTCGCCCTTGCGCCAGTGCGCGGCCACGAAGCCGAGAACCGTGACGCCAAGGAAGAACAGGATAAAGACAATCGTTGCTGTAACGTTCATTGCGCGCCCCCTGCATCGCCCTTGCGGCGAGTCTTCGTCTTGAAGTAGACGAGCGCGGTAATGGCAGCGCTAATCAGCACCCAGAGAAGCTGATACCAGTAGAAAAACGGGAAGTCCCACAGAGTGGGTTCGATCTTGTTGTACGACGGCACCCAGACCATCGCGATCCAGGGCAGCAGCAGAAGCCACAGCCAATGCTTGCTTGATTTTCCGGCGTCGGCGTCGTGAGCCATGACGTCTCCTCGTTGCTTATGTAGTTATGCGGCGTTGCTCTGTTCGCGGTCCGCCGTCCGGCCCGTCTGGCGTATAGCGGCCGATGGCCTCACAGACGGATAGCCCGCAAGGTCCCCGAAAGCGCTGAAAAGAGTATCGAGGCCACGCCGCACGGTCAAGCAGGGCGGACCCGAATTTCGAGGACGTTGTCAAGAGCCAACGGCTTGCGCCAGGTCCAGGAAATCGTCCGCGGATGCCTGGTGCGGGCGAAAAAAAACCGGCCCTGATGCCGGTTTTCTGTGCTGAAACGGCGTTGCCGCCGTTCGCGCGGATCAGATCGAGAACGTCGCGCCGTTCTGGCCGCTCGATTCGCGCAGCGCCTTCACCCACTGGTGCGCCGGCAGGCCGAGCTTGCTCTCGAGCAGGCGCGCACGCTTTTCGAGGGCCTCGTACGTGACTTCGAGCGCCGGGCCCGAAAATGCGAGCGCCACGCGATTGCCTTCGTGCACTTCGGGCAGCGCGATCACGCGGCCGTCGAAGGCTTCATTCAGGCGCTTCATGTTGCGCACGAAGCTCGGGTGGTCGCCGAACAGGTTGATCGTCGCGACGCCGGCATCGGTCAGGCACGCGCGCACGGCGCGGTAGAACGCCACGCTGTCGAGCACCGGGCCGCGCGCGGTCGCGTCGTACACGTCGATCTGCAGCGCGCCGATCGTGCCGTGATTGGCGCGGTCCTGCACGAAGTCCCACGCGTCGAGTTCGCGCACGGTGAGACGCGCGTCGTCGTACGGCAGCTCGAACATCGTGCGCGCGGCCACGACGACCGCCGGATTCAACTCGATCGCCTCGACCTTGGCCGGACGCAGATAGCGATGCGCGAACTTGGTGAGCGCAGCCGCGCCCAGACCCAGTTGCACGATGCGCTCGGGCGTGGCGATAAAGAGCAGCCACGCCATCATTTGCTGCGCGTATTCGAGTTCGATGTGCAGCGGCTTCGAAAGACGCATCGCGCCTTGCACCCACTCCGTGCCGAAGTGGAGATAGCGCACACCGCTCTCTTCCGAGAACGTGACCGGCGCGAAACGCGGCTTGCGCGGCGCTTCGATGACCGGAGCGTTGTCGAGATCGTCGGCGGCTGCAGCGGCTGCGCGGCGCGGGCGCTTCGTGACCTTCGCGGTCTTGCCCGCGGGCTCGCCCGATTGCGTCGCGTTGCCGGATTGCTTGAATGCGCGGGCCTCGGCGGAGGCGCGCTTGATGAGAGTCGTCATGGAGAAAATCGCTTGCTGTGGGGTCGCAAATTCAGGGGCATCTGCCCGGGCGACCGAGAGCATAGCATTCGTGGCGCTTCGGGCCTGATTTGGCGGCCACTTCGCGCGCGGGACCAGACACTCGCGCGGCTAAGTGGCTGCGCGCTTACGCATGTATGTGCCAGCGCTCAGAGGCGCGCGGGGCGCCGTTTCGACCGTCGCTTTCGCGCTGACATTCGAACGTCGGTTCTGCGGCAGACACCGACGTTCGCCCAAGCCGTTAAAGCTTCGCAGCGTTTGGCTGCTGTGCGGTTTTTGACGCGTCCGGCGCGACCGGCTGATTGCGCGTCCAGTTGATGAATCCATTCAGCATCGGGTGAAACAACGGATCATCCAGTCCTGCCATGTTGAAAGCGGTCATATCGATCAGCAGAACGGTCTTTCCGGTGCTGGCGTCGATCGCCTTCAGCGTTCCCTCGAAGTTGTAGCCGCCCTTGAACACTGCATTGGGCTCGACGATAAGGAACGGACCGATCTCCTTGCTGAGGTTATTGAGTCCAACGAGATCGGACACACTCGGAACCTTGCTGCCCAGGTTGCGTTCAATAACGATCGCCTGCAAGTCATCCTTCGTCACGACCTGCTTGAAGACATGCATATCCTTAAGGGCCGCCACAAAAAAATCGACAAATCGTGGATTCGGATTTTCCGCGTTGATCTTCAGATAGACCATCTGCGTGTAAGCCGGATCAAACTTCTCCGCTACACGAATATCGGCGGGCTTCAGTTCGGTGTGGGTGGAATACAAGCCCGAAGCTGGGTCCGGTTTCTCGACATGCAGCGTCGTATTGCAGCCTGCAAGCAGGCCGGCGAGCAAAAATGCAAAGACGAAACGAAGCACCACTCCTCCTTAAATGAATGACGTCTCCAGTGCAATATCGGCATAGGACATAAAACCTTAAGCCTTGCAAAACTGGGCCTCGTCATGGCGCTTCGATCGCGATCAATGCCCGTTCAAATCGACTGTCGTAGTTGTCGCCAAACGGCGAGCTTTTCCGCGTACGGAACGGAGGCATGGGCCGGGCTGCTCGACGGCAGGCGAAGCAGCCGATATCGATCGCCACACTCGCCAAGTGCCTTCACGCCAATCTTCGCTGCCGTCCCGCCATTGAAGGCAATGGTCGACAGATTCGGCAACGCCTCGATAAGCGCAATCAAATCATTGGCTGCATGGTCTCGTATCTGGCTATCGAGGCTTCCAGCGCGACGAGCCTGAGCGACCACGTCCCATAACCCAAAGCGGTTTTCGAGCAACGTATCGAGACGCGCCGCATAGTCCATGTCGACCAGATTACGACCGATCACCTCGCCCACCAGATGCCAGAACTTGTTCTGCTTATGCGCGTAGTACTGCTGATGTGCAAGCGACGCCTCGCCCGGCAGACTGCCGAGAATGAGCACGCGCGTATGCGCATCGACGACGGGATCGAAGCAGGTCTTGAAGGTCATGGCAACAGGACGCGACGTTCAACGCGGCGCGTGATGCGCGCGCGAGGCCGTGTGATCGAGCGGGCCGCGCTCGCGGCCGAGATGCACGCCGGTTTCCTGGGTGAGCGGAGCGCTCGCGAGACGCGACCATAGCGCGGGCAACATGCATTCGGTCACGAGTAGCGGCGCGCCCGCGCGCTCGAACACCGAGCGGCGTGCGACGAACCGCGCGTGCGCCGGCTCGGGCGCGCTCTCGCGAGCCGCAAGCGCATAAAGCGGATGCCGCGCGCTCACGCGCCGGCTCACGAGCGCCGAGCGAGCCACGCCGCTATCGCTATAGAGCAGCTCCGCGAGCGGCCGCGTGCGCAGGCGCCGCATGGCCTGCCACACGCCATGACTCGCGGCGAGCGGCGTCACGCTGTGCGCGGCGACGAACGGCACGCCGTCGACTTCGAGCACGATCTCGCGCACCCACGCGCGCTCGCGGGGCGCGAGGCCGAGCGCGGCGCATTCGTCGGACCACGGCATATCGACGGCTTCGCGCGTCACGCGCACGACCACGCGTCCGAGCGTGCGCAAATGCGCCGTGAGCGAACCGCCGCGCGTGAGCCAGTCCTTCTGGTCGGCGCTCAAGGCGGGCAAGGGCGTGACGCGCCAGTGCGCGTTAGCGGCATCGAATCGGAGAGGCATGGCGCGCATTATAGGCCGCGAGGATTTCAGTTCGCTGCGAGCGGGGCGGACAAAAGAAAAACCCCTTGCGGCGGGCAGCCACAAGGGGTCTCGGACACAACGCTGCGTGACGCCTTAGCCAGCGCGCCCCATCAACAACGCATTCGTGCGCTTCACGAAACTCGCCGGATCCTCCAGCGCGCCGCCTTCCGCCAGCAGCGCCTGATCGAACAGCAGATTGCACCAGTCGCCAAAGTCCGCGCTATCGGTGCGCAGCGCCTTCACGAGCGGATGCTCCGGGTTCACTTCGAGAATCGGCTGCATCTGCGGAGCCTGCTGCCCCGCCGCCTTCAGCATGCGCTGCAGATAACCGCTCATGTCGCCTTCGTCGGCCACGAGGCACGAGGGCGAATCGGTCAGGCGGAACGTGAGGCGCACGTCCTTGGCCTTATCCTTGAGCGCTTCCTTCATGTGCTCGACGAGCGGCTTGAGTTCCTCGCTCACCTTCTCCTGCTGCTGCTTTTCCTCGTCGTTGAGCGCGCCGAGGTCGAGGTCGCCACGCGCCACGCTCGCGAGCGGCTTGCCGTCGAATTCGTTCAGGAACGAGAGCATCCACTCGTCCACGCGGTCCGTGAGCAGCAGCACTTCCACGCCCTTCTTGCGGAACACTTCGAGATGCGGGCTGTTCTTCGCGGCCTGCCACGTGTCGGCGGTGACGTAGTAGATCTTCGTCTGCTCGGGCTTCATGCGCGCAACGTAATCGGCAAGCGCGACGGTCTGCTCGTTCGTGTCGTTGTGCGTGGACGCAAAGCGCGCCAGCTTCGCCACACGCTCGCGATTGGCGTGATCCTCGCCAATGCCTTCCTTGAGCACCTGGCCGAACTCGGTCCAGAACGTCGTGTACTTCGCCTTGTCCTCTTCGCTTGCTTCGGCGTCCGTAACAGCGCCCGCCATTTCTTCGAGCATCGAGAGCACGCGCTTGGTCACGCCGTCGCGAATCGCCTTCACGTCGCGGCTTTCCTGCAGGATTTCGCGCGAGACGTTGAGCGGCAGATCGCTCGAATCGACCACGCCCTTCACGAAGCGCAGATAGTTCGGCAGCAGTTGCTCGGCGTCGTCCATGATGAAGACGCGCTTCACATACAGCTTCAGGCCGCTCTTGTGGTCGCGGTTCCACATGTCGAACGGCGCATGCGACGGCACGTAGAGCAGCTGCGTGTATTCGCTGCGGCCTTCCACACGGTTATGCGTCCACGCGAGCGGATTCTGATGGTCGTGCGCGAGGTGCTGATAGAACTGCTGATACTGCTCGTCGCTGATCTCGCTCTTCGAACGGGTCCACAGCGCGCTCGCCTGGTTGATGGTCTCGTACTCGTCCTTCGTGACCATCTCGCTCTTCTCGGCGTCCCATTCTTCCTTCTTCATCTCGATGGGCAGGCCGACGTGGTCCGAATACTTCTGGATGATCGACTTGATCTTCCAGGCGGAAAGCAGTTCGTCCTCGCCTTCGCGCAGATGCAGCGTGATCGTCGTGCCGCGCTGCGCGCGCTCGATCGTCTCGACGGCGAACTCGCCCTCGCCCGCGCTCGTCCAGCGCACGCCCTCGGCAGCCGTCAGGCCCGCGCGGCGGCTTTCCACCGTGATCTTGTCCGCGACGATGAAGCCCGAATAGAAGCCCACGCCGAACTGGCCGATGAGCGCCGCGTCCTTCTGCTGGTCGCCCGAGAGCTTGCCGAAGAATTCCTTCGTGCCCGAGCGCGCGATCGTACCGAGGTTCGACACGGCTTCGTCATGGCTCATGCCGATGCCGTTGTCGTCGATCGTGATGGTGCGCGCGTCCTTGTCAAAGCCCACGCGAATGCGCAGGTTCGGATCGTTTTCATAGAGCGCGCTGTTCGCGATCGCCTCGAAGCGCAGCTTGTCCGCTGCGTCCGATGCGTTCGAGATCAGCTCGCGCAGGAAGATTTCCTTGTTGCTGTACAGCGAATGGATCATCAGGTGCAGAAGCTGTTTCACTTCTGCCTGGAAGCTCATGGTTTCTTGTGCCATGGTCGAGGGTCCTCTTTCGTTGCAGTTCTGGTCTGACAAATTGATGGCCGCAAGTGCTCAGCGGCGCGCCGCACGCGCAGTTGGGGACAGACGGCGCCGGTTTCAAGAGCCGCCGGCCGCGAAATCACGCTTGTGCGCCGCCGCCGCGCCGGGCCACGCCTTCGAGATAGTCGGCGAGGAATGCAGGCAGCGCCGGATCGCCGCAGTTGGCGATGTTGAAGCGCATCCACGTGGTGGGCGACTGATGCGGCGAAAAAAGGCTCCCCGGCGCGAGCAGGAAGCCCGTTTCGTGGCCCGCCGCGGTGAGCGCGTCCGCGTCGACGCCGGTATCGGCCCACAGGAACATACCCGCGCCCGGTGCCGCGAAAAGGCGCAAGCCGGCGCGCTCCAGCATGCGCGCCGCCTTGTCGCGCACGCCGTCCAGCCGCCCGCGCAGGCGCTCCACGTGGCGCCGGTAGTGGCCCTCCGTGAGCACGCGGTAGAGCACGCGCTCGTTGAGCTCCGGGCTCGTCATGCCGACGAGCATCTTCTGGTCCGCCACCGCTTGGGCCACGTCGAGCGCGCTCGCGATATAGCCCACGCGCAGGTTCGGAGCGAGCGTCTTCGAAAAGCTGCCGAGATAGATCACGCGGCGCAACTGGTCGAGGCTCGCGAGGCGCGTGGCCGGATAGCCCGCCGGGCAGAGGTCGCCGTAGATATCGTCTTCGACGACGATGAAGTCGTACTGTTCCGCCAGCCGCAGAATGCGGAACGCTTGCGCGGCCGTGAGCGACGTGCCGGTGGGGTTTTGCAGCACCGAGTTGATCACGAGCATCCTGGGCCGCCAGGTTTCGACCAGCGCTTCGAGCGCGTCAAGGTCCGGCCCGTCGGGCGTGTACGGCATGCCCACGAGCCGCGCGCCCTGCGAGGCGAAGCGCCCGAACATCTGGAACCACGCGGGGTCGCCCACGATCACCGTGTCGCCGGGCTGCACGTAGATGCGCGCAAGCAGGTCGATCGCCTGGGTGATACCCGAGACGAGCACGATCTGGTCGGGCGTCGCGCCGATCTCGAGTTCCGCCATGCGCGTCTGGAGCTGCTGGCGCAGCGGCAGAAAGCCTTGCGGCGAGCCGAAGCCGAGCAGTTGCGTGCCGCTCTGCCGGCCCAGCGAGCGCATTGCGCCGGTCAGCAGTTCGCCGTCCAGCCAGCGAGCAGGCAGATAGCCCAGACCCGGCCCTTTTTCCGGCCGCGTGGAGGTGTGAAGCATGTTGCGCAGTAGCCAGACCACGTCGATGGTGGACGGCGCGGGCGCGGCGGCGGTCATCGCACCCTCGGCACGGACCGCAGCGCCTGCCGTCACCGGCGCGCGTTCGCCGCCCGCCACGAGCGCCAGCCGCTCGCGCACGTAGAAACCGGAACCGCGCCGCGAGTCGAGGTAGCCCTGCGCGACCAGACGCTCGTACGCCTCGACCACGGTGAAGCGCGACACGCCCTTGTCGAGCGCGAGCTTGCGGATGGACGGCATGCGCATGCCGGGGCGGAACACGCGCTCCTCGATGCGGCGGCGGCCCCACTGCACGAGCTGGTCGACGAGCGTGAGCGTGGCCGCGTCGTGCGGGGCGGGAATCTGGTCTAGCGGGACGGAGGACATGAGGACTCCCGGAACTCGAACTGTACAGAGCACTATCGGGCCGATTGTACCGTTACTGTCCGCAGCCATACCGGTACATTTGATCGCATGCGTACCGGTAAGGATTCGGTGGAGGCGTCGGCACACTGTTGCGGCGCGCGCTTCCGCCCTCTTCGCTCCGGCCCCGAGATCACTCCGCGCCCCGTCCTGACATGAACGCCTCGCCGCTTCGCCTCGATCACCTCGTCGTTGCCGCGCGCACGCTGGAAGAAGGCGTGCAATACGTGAGCGACGCGCTCGGCGTCGCGCCCGCGGGCGGCGGCGCGCACCCGCTCATGCGCACGCACAACCGTCTGCTCGGGCTGTGGGGCGGCGTCTACCTGGAAGTCATCGCGATCGATCCCGCCGCGAAAAACGACGCGAACGCCCGCGCACGCCTGTTCGCGCTCGACGATCCCGCCGTGCAGGCACGCCTTGAACAGGGGCCGTATCTGTCGCATTGGGTCGCCCGCGTCGATCCGCCGAAAAACCTGGCGCGCTGGCGCGAACAGTATCCGCAGCGCATTCCCGAACTCGTGCCGATGACGCGCGGCGATTTTTCGTGGCAGCTCACGGTGCCGCGGGACGGCGCGTTCCCGGCCTGGCAAGGCGCGGGCGACGGCATTCTGCCCTCGCTGATCCAGTGGGATACGGCCCATCACCCGTCGCAGGTGCTGGCCGACACCGGCATCGCGCTCACGTCGCTCTCCGGCTTTCACCCTCAAGCGCAAGCGGTGCGCGAGCAGCTTCAGTGGCTCGGCGCGGCGCATCTGATCGCCGTGGAGGAAGCCCTCTCGCCCGCGCTCGTCGCGCAGTTCGAAACCCCGTCCGGTCCGCGCACGCTCGGCGCGCCGGCACGCTGATCCGTCGAGCGCAAAGTCCCGCATGAAAGCACGCGAAACCCAAGGCATGCTGCTCGGCCTCGTCGGCGTCATGATCTTCAGCCTGACCCTGCCGATGACGCGCATCGTCGTCGCCGAATTCAATCCGCTCCTGAACGGCCTGGGTCGCGCGCTCGCCGCCGCCGTGCCGGCCGCGCTGCTGCTCGCCATCCGCCGCGAGAAGCGGCCCACCTGGCCGCAGGTCAAGAGCCTCGGCGTGGTGTCGCTTGGCGTAATCGTCGCGTTTCCGGTGTTTTCCGCCATTGCGATGAAGACCGTGCCGGCCTCGCATGGAGCCATCGTCAATGGGCTCCAACCGCTCGCCGTGGCGATCTACGCCGCGTGGCTCTCGCACGAGCGGCCCTCGAAGGCGTTCTGGATCAGCGCGCTGATCGGCAGCGCACTCGTGGTCGCGTTCGCGCTCCAGGCGGGCGGCGGCTCGCTGCACGCGGGCGACGCGTGGATGCTCATCGCGGTGGGCATCGGCGCGCTCGGCTACGCCGAAGGCGCGCGCCTCGCACGCCAGCTCGGCGGCTGGCAGGTGATCTGCTGGGCGCTCGTGGTCTCGGCGCCATTCCTCGCGCTGCCGGTCGGCTGGCTCGCCTGGGCGCAGCATGTGGCGCATCCAGGCCCCGTTGCGATGAAAACCTGGCTCGCTTTCGGCTACGTCACGGTGTTCTCGCAGTTCATCGGCTTTTTCGCGTGGTACGCGGGGCTCGCCATGGGCGGCACGGCGCGCGTGGGCCAGGTGCAGCTGCTGCAGATTTTCTTCACGATGGCGTTCTCGGCGCTCTTTTTCGGCGAGCAGGTTGCGCCCTCGGCCTGGCTCTACGCGGCCGCCGTGATCGCCACCGTGGTGCTGGGCCGGCGTGCGGCGATCCGCACGGCCCCGGCGCCCGCGCGCGCATGAGCCGGTTTCGCGTCATAATCGAAGGTTTTCGGCGGCATCCGGCGGCGCGTGATCGCGCCCCATGCCGCCACTGAATCCGTCACTCGCCCCACCCCAACAAGGAGACCCCATGGACCAGAGCGATCTCAAGGCCGCGCCCGCGTGGCAACTGTCCGAGCGTGCAATCAAGCTGACCAGCTCGGCGATTCGCGAAATCCTGAAGGTCACCGAGCGTCCCGAAGTCATTTCGTTCGCAGGCGGCCTGCCCGCGCCGGCCAGCTTCCCGGCCGAGGAAATGCGCGCCGCCGCCGACCGCATCCTGCGCGACGACCCCGCAGCCGCGCTCCAGTACAGCGCGACCGAAGGCTATATGCCGCTGCGCGAATGGATCGCCGCGCGCCACTCGGTGGGCGGCGTGAAGGTTCGCCCCTCTCAGGTGCTCATCACCACAGGCTCGCAGCAGGCGCTCGACCTGCTCGGCAAGGTGCTGATTTCGACCGATAGCCCCGTGCTCGTGGAAACGCCCACCTACCTCGGCGCGCTGCAGTCGTTCTCGCTTTACGAGCCGAAGTACGTCCAGGTCCCGACCGACGAAAAGGGCCTCGTGCCCGAAGGCCTCACGCCCGAGCTGACGGCTGGCGCGCGCCTGCTCTACGCGATCCCGAACTTCCAGAACCCCACGGGCCGCCGCCTGCCGCTCGAGCGCCGCCAGGCGCTCGCGGAGTTCGCGAAGCGCGCGCCCTTCCCCGTGATCGAAGACGATCCCTACGGCGCGCTGCTCTACGCGGGCGAACCGCTGCCCACGGTCCACTCGCTCGCGCCCGAGCATGTCGTGCATCTCGGCTCGTTCTCGAAGATCCTGGCGCCTGGCCTGCGCCTCGGCTACATCATTGCGCCCGAAGATCTGCACTTCAAGCTCGTGCAGGCCAAGCAGGCCACCGACCTCCACACGCCGACCTTCACGCAGCGCATCGTCTACGAGGTGGTGAAGGACGGCTTCCTCGACACGCACATCCCGAAGGTGCGCGCGCTCTATCGCAACCAGTGCGAGGCGATGCTCGACTCGCTCAAGCGCAACATGCCCGAAGGCGTGAGCTGGAACCGCCCCGAAGGCGGCATGTTCATCTGGGTGACGCTGCCCTCGAACATCGACAGCATGAAGCTGCTCGCCGAAGCCGTCGCGCAGAACGTGGCCTTCGTGCCCGGCGCGCCGTTCTTCGCCGACGAGCCGCAACACAACAAGCTGCGCCTGTCGTTCGTCACGGTGCCGCCCGCGAAGATCGAAGAAGGCGTCGCGAAGCTCGCGGCCCTGATCCGCGCGCACGCCTCGCACGCCTGATAGGCACGGCAGGTTTTTTCCGACTCAATACCCGAACGAGGAATCCTGATCATGGCTGACATCAACATCTACGACCGTCTCGAACAGCTCGGCATCACCCTGCCCCAGGCAGGCGCACCCGCCGCGGCTTACGTGATGAGCGCCCAGAGCGGCAACACGGTGTACCTGTCGGGTCACATCGCGAAGAAGGACGGCAAGGTGTGGGCCGGAAAACTCGGCGAGTCGCTCACGACCGAAGAAGGCAAGGCTGCCGCACGCTCGATCGCGATCGACCTGATCGCCACGCTGCATGCCCACACGGGCGACCTCAACAAGGTCAAGCGCGTGGTCAAGCTCATGAGCCTCGTGAACTCGACGCTCACGTTCACCGAGCAGCACATCGTCACGAACGGCGCTTCGGAGCTGATCGCCGACGTATTCGGCGAGAAGGGCAAGCATGCACGTTCGGCGTTCGGCGTCGCGCAGATTCCGCTTGGCGCGTGCGTCGAGATCGAGCTGATCGCCGAAGTCGAGTAAGCAAGCTTTGGTAACGTGCGCGGGCCTGCATCAAGGTCCGCGCACTTTCACGCAGTCTTCTGTTGCGCGTTCGCGCAATCGGGCGCATCTTCTCGCGCCACCCCTCCCCCTCTACGATCGTCCCGCCATGACCCTGCACAGCGTCCGCTTCAAACAGGTCGACGTCTTCACGTCGGTACCCTTCAAAGGCAACCCGCTCGCCGTGGTGTTCGACGCCGATGGCTTGAGCGGCGACGCAATGCAGGCCATCGCGCGCTGGACGAATCTCTCGGAAACCAGCTTCCTGCTCGCCCCGACCGACGTGCGCGCCGACTATCGCGTGCGCATCTTCACGACCAAGGGCGAGCTGCCCTTCGCGGGCCACCCGACGCTCGGCACTGCGCACGCGTTCCTCGAAAGCGGCCGCACGCCGAAAACGCCGGGCCGCCTCGTGCAGGAATGCGGCGCCGGTCTCATCGACCTGGCAGCAGGCGAGAACGGCGCATGGGCTTTCGCCGCGCCGCCCGCGCAGATCACGCCGCTCGCCGCCGCGCAGTTCGATGCGTTGCGCACTGCGCTTCGCTCGCAAGCCATCGACTTCACGGCGACGCCTTGCGGCGTCGATAACGGCGCGCCGTGGCTCGTCGTGCGCCTCGCATCGGCGCAAGCGGTGCTCGCGCTCGACGTGGACTATGCGGCGATCGAAGCCGTGGCCGCGAGCGTGGGCGCGCACGGCGTGGCCGCCTATGGCCCGCATGAGGCCGGCGGCCCCGCCACCTTCGAAGTGCGCTGCCTGATGACGGGCCTCGGCAAGGGCGAAGACCCCGTGACCGGCAGCGCGAACGCTGCCATCGCCATGCTGCTCGCACAGCAGAACCGGCGTCCGGGCGCCCGCTATACGGTGCGCCAGGGCACGGCGCTCGGGCGCGACGGGCGCGTGCACGTCGAATATGACGATGCGGCGAACAAGATCTGGATTGGCGGTCATTCATTAACCGTCGTCGACGGAACCTGCCAGCTCGGCTAAGCGCCAGCAGCGCCCTTCTCATGCATGGTGCATGGCCCACCATGCGCCGCTGCGCATCTATGCACCGCACATGGGCATCGCGCGCGTGTTGAGGTAACCCTCGCGTATACCCGGGGGACCACAGCTTCCTTAATCATTCCCCAACCATTAATATCGAAACATCGGACGCATGACGCGTCCGGCGTTCATTGCTCGCGCGCAATGCGCGTATTCCCCAGCCACCCGTTATTCATGCCGCCGACTCAACTGAGCGCATCGTTGCCGTTCTGCCCACCGCATCCGCGGTGCGAACTCACGCGCCTACGGCGGCCGAGATGAGCGCCACGCGGGGTCCGTTCTCGCGCGATTCGAGCCTGCGCAACGCGCCTGGCCCGGCATACACGCGCCCGCGCGCGTTGCTTGCCATTCCGCTGCTCGGCGTGCTGGTGCTCTTGCTGCTTTGGGCGGTGATCTTCACGCGCCTCTCGGTCGAGAAGGAAGCGACCCTGCGCGAGGCCACGGCCTCGGCGGCGATCCTCTCGGCGGCGCTCGAACAGCACACCGTCAAGGCGATCCACCAGGTCGACCAGATCACGCGCTTCGTGAAGTACGAGTTCGAGAAGTCGCCGGGCCGCTTCGATCTCGCGAGCACGGTCGAGAAGGGCGTGGTGCAGAGCGACTCGCTCGTGCAGGTGTCGATCATCGACGAGCACGGCAAGCTCGTTGCCAATACGGCCGACCCGAACCCCAAGCCCATCGATCTCTCGGACCGCGAGCACTTCAGGGTGCACGAGCACGAGAACGACGATCAGCTCTTTATCAGCAAGCCGGTGCTCGGCCGCGTGTCCGGCCACTGGACCCTGCAGATGACGCGCCGCCTCAATCACCCGGACGGCTCGTTCGCGGGCGTCGTGGTCGTGTCGGAAGACCCGAGCTATTTCACGAGCGACTTCTACAACAACGCGGCGATCGGCCGTGACGGCGTGATCGCCGTGATCTCGGACAGCGGCGCCGTGCTCGCGCGCCGCACCGGCAGCGCCGAACGTGCGAACGGCACGTTCTCGGCGAGCGGCGTGTATCCGATCTCGGAGCACGTATCGGGCACCTATGTCGACCCGATCGATCACGTCACGCGCATTGTCTCGTACCGCCATATCGACGGTTATCCGCTCGCCGTGCTGGTCGGTCTCTCGCAAGCCGAGGAGTTCGCCGACTACAACCACACGCGCGACGTCTACCTGATGATGGCGACGTTCATCTCGCTCGCCATGCTGTCGTTCTTCGCCGTGGCCACGGGGTTGATCGGCAAGCTGCTCGGGCGCGAGCGCGAGATGTCGCAACTCGTGCAGTACGACCTGCTCACGGGCCTGCCCAACCGCTACGCCACGCTGCAACGTCTGCGTCACGAAGTCTCGCAGCCAGGCAACCTCGGGCGTCTCGCCATTCTCTTCATCGACCTCGACAACTTCAAGACCGTCAACGACACGCTCGGCCACAACGCCGGCGACATCGTGCTGCAGATGAGCGCCGCGCGCCTTGCCGACGCCGTGGGCGGCGCGGGCACGCTCGCGCGCATCGGCGGCGACGAGTTCGTGGTGATCGTGAAGGGCGACGACATCGAAAAGCGCGCCATCGCGCTCGCCGAAGCGACCAATGCCGCGTTCACGCATCCGTTCGACGTGCGCGGCAGCGCGTTCGTGCTGCATGCGAGCACCGGCATCGCGCTCTTCGCCGTCGCGCACGAGAGCGAAATCGATCTGCTCAAGAAGGCCGACCTTGCGATGTACGCCGCGAAGGAGGCCGGACGCAACTGTTTCCGCTTCTACTCGCCGCAGCTCGCGCACCGCGCCGACCACCTGATGAAGTGGGAGCAGCAATTGCGCGTTGCGCTCGCCGAGGACCAGCTCTTTCTCGCCTACCAGCCGAAGATCGATTTGCGCCGGCGCTGCATCACGGGCTTCGAGGCGCTCGTGCGCTGGAACCATCCGCAATACGGGCTCATTCCCGCGGGCGAATTCATTCCGGTGGCCGAATCCACGGGCCTCATCGTGCCTGTGGGCGATTTCGTGATCCGCACCGCCTGCGCCCAGCTCGCTCAGTGGCAGCAGCAAGGCTATGAGTCGCTCACGCTCGCCATCAACATTTCGGCGGTGCAATTCTGGCGAGGCGACCTCTACGAGACCGTGGCGCACGCCATCGAAGAAACCGGCATCGCCGCGCACCGGCTCGAACTCGAGATCACCGAAACCGCGATGATGGAGTACCCGGAGCTGGTGTCGGAGAAGATCTTCGCGTTGAAGCGTCTTGGCGTGCGCGTCGCGCTCGACGACTTCGGCACCGGTTATTCGTCGCTCTCCTACCTGAACCGCTTCGCCGTCGACACGCTCAAGGTCGACCGCTCGTTCGTGCAAGCCATTCCCGCGGACCGCAGCGTGTGCGTGATGGTCTCCGCGATCGTCAACCTTGCGCGCTCGCTCGGGCTCACGGTGGTCGTAGAGGGCACCGAAACCGAAGAGCAGATCGCATGGCTCTCCGCGCTCGGGCCGATCGAGGCGCAGGGCTTCCTGTTCTCGCGCCCCGTGCCGGTCGAAGGCGTGGCCGCGCTGATCGAGCGCTTCGGCGTGTGCAGCGCAACGCAGCCTGGCGCACAAGCCGCTCGCGAAGATCACCGCAACGAGCGCCTGAGCGACGCACCGCAATCGCGCTGACGTGTGTCATTGCGCAGGTTGGGCCCATTTTCTGCGCACTTTCTGGTGACTTCCGCGAGCCGCGTGCTTTCGCGCACAGACGTCCACGCCCCCTCGCACGCATGATGCAGCCATGCAAACTCGCACCGACGAAGCGATCGCGGCCCGTGGTACAGGCACATTCCGCGACAACGATGAACCGCTCCTGACGCTCTTTCGCGTTGTGCTGACCGTTTCCGCGGTCTCGTGGGGCGGCCTCGCGCTGATGGCGCAACTGGAGCAGCACTACGTGGAGCGCGAAGCGCGGCTCACGCCAACCGCGTTCTCGGATCTGGTGGCGCTCGCCTGGATGGTGCCGGGGCCGGTGGGCTGCAACGTCGCGGTGCAACTCGGCCACGCGCTGCGCGGGCGCGCGGGTGCCTGGATCGCGGGCGTGGCAAGCGTGCTGCCGTTCTTCGCGCTGATGACGGCGTTCGCCGTCTTCTATCGCACGCCGCTCGTGCACTCGATTGCCTCACGCACGCTGCTCGACCATTTCAGCGTCGTGCTCGCCATGCTGATTGGAGTAACCTGGTACCGTCAAACCCGCGCGCTCGTACGCGGCCCGCTCGAATGGGGCGTGGCGCTCGCGGCTTGTGCGACGCTCGCGCTCGCCGCAAGCGCCGCGGCCTACGTGGCGATTCTGCTTGTCGCGTTTGCCGCGGGCTGGCTCGCGAGCCCCGTGCCTTCGCAGCGGCTCGAATTGCGCGTGACGCGGCGCGACGTGCAGTTGCTCGCCGCGCTTGCGGCGCTGATCGTCGTGTTCGCGCTGCCGCTGCCACACCCACTCGACGCAGCGCTGCTCTGGCCGCGTCTCGCGGGCGCGGGCATGACGTTGTTCGGGGGCGGCTTTTCCGCGCTGCCCGTATTGAAAACGCTGTTCGTCACGCCAGCGGTGGGCATCACCAACGACGACTTCACGCTGGCGTTCACGCTCTCGCCGCTTTCGCCGGGGCCGCTCTTGAACGTGGTGCCCTTCTTCGGCTATCTCGTGGATGGCTGGGTCGGCGCGCTCGTCGCCACGCTCGCGCTCTTCGTGCCTTCGGGCTGCCTCGTCGTGCTCGCGCGGCGGCACCTGCATCGCATGAAGGCGAACCCGCGCTTCGAGCACGCCATGCGCGTGCTGCGCGCGGCGACTACCGCGTTTCTCGCCATTGCCGTCTGGCATATCGCGCGGCACGTGCCGCCGCATCCGTCGTATCTGCTGACGGCCGTGTTCTCGGCGATGTGCTTTGGCAAACTCAAGCTCCCCGCTTACGCGGTCTACGCGACGGTCGGGCTCGCGTGCGGGGCGTGGCTGCTGTGGGCCTGAAACGCGGCATCACGCGCTGATCAGCGTGCTCCCATCAAGCCGCCAAAGAACGCGCGCGCGTTGTCTTCGAGGCTTTCGAGGTGATAGCCGCCCTCCTGCACGATGACCGAAGGCAGGTTAAGCGCGCCGATCGCCGTGCCGAGCCGCCCGAAGCCTTCGGTGCTCACGGCAACCTTCGACTGCGGATCGTCCTTGTAGATGTCGAAGCCGAGCGCAAGCACGAGCGCGTCCGGCTCGAAGCGCTTGAGCACGCGCAGCGCCGACTCCACGCGCTCGAAGAACACCGCCTCGGATGCGCCGTGCGGCATCGGCAGATTGACGTTGTAGCCCTCGCCCGCGCCATGGCCGCGCTCGTCCTCGTAGCCCGCGACCACCGGATAGAAGTTGGTCGGGTCGCCATGGATCGAGATGTAGAGCACGTCGCTGCGGCCATAGAAGATTTCCTGCACGCCCTGGCCGTGGTGCATGTCGGTGTCGAGGATCGCCACGCGCTTGAAGCGGCTGCGCAGCGACTGCGCAGCGATAGCCGCGTTGTTCAGATAGCAGAAGCCGCCAGCCGCGTCCGCGCGTGCATGATGGCCGGGCGGACGTGACAGCGCATACGACTCGCGCGCGCCTTCGTTCACGCACGCCGCTGCCGCCAACGCACTTTGCGCCGACCAGTAGGCCGCGCGCCACGTGTTCGCCCCCACGGGGCAACTGCCGTCCGCGAGATAGCGCGCCGCCTGCGCGAGTACGCCGCGCAGCGGATTCGGCTCGCGCACGTAGATGTTCGACATCACTTCTTCGCCCCAGTCTTCGGGCACGCGCTTCCATTCGGTGTGCGCTTCTTCGAGAAAGCGCAGATAGTTCATGTCGTGCACGGCGGCGATGGGCGCCGTGCCGAAGTCGGCGGGCGCCGCTACGTCGAAGCCGAGCGAGCGCGCCGCGGCAACGAGATGCTCGGCGCGCTGCGGCACTTCCTGCGGCTCACGCAGCTGGCCGCGCGAAAAATAGGCGCGCGGACGGTGCAGCAGCTGATCGGGGTGGAACCAGGTTTTCATGTTCAGTTCTCCTTCTATTTGTTTCACGCGGTGGCGGCGGCAGCGACGCGCACGCCCGCACGCGCCGCAACGGCGTTGAGCAGCACGTTCGCGCCAGCCGTGACGTCTTCCGGCAGGGCGTCTTCGGCTTCGTTGTGCGACAGGCCGTCCACGCAGGGGATGAACACCATCGCAGTCGGGCAGTAGCGGGCGAGGTGGATCGCGTCGTGGCCCGCACCGCTCACGATACGCTCGTGTGGATAGCCAAAGCGCTGCGTTGCATCGGCCACCAGTGCGACGCACTGCGCGTCGAACGGCGTCGCCGGGCTCGTCCAGCAATGCGCGATCTGCACGCCCAGGCCACGCGCCGTGGCCACCTGTTCGCATAGCGCGCGCAAGTCGCGCTCCATCGCGTCGAGCTGCGCATCGTCGGGATGGCGCAGATCGACCGTGAAGGTCAGATTCGCCGCGATCGTGTTGCGCGACGAATTCGCGATCTGCGCCTGGCCGATCGTCACGAGACCAAGCGGCGCGTAGCGCGCCATCACGCGCTCGATCTCGAGCGACATGTGCGCCGCGCCGAACCACGCGTCCTTGCGATAGCGCATGGGCGTCGTGCCTGCGTGCGCGGCCACGCCCGTCACGCTCACGTCGAACCAGCGGATCGCCTGGCCACCCGTCACGACGCCGATGGTCGTGCCGTTCGCCTCCAGAATCGGGCCCTGCTCGATATGCGCTTCGAAGTAGGCGTCGACGGCCACGCCTTGCACGGCGCGCGTGCCGCGCGCGCCGCATGCGTCGAGCGCGGCGCCGAGCGTCACGCCATCGGCGTCCGTGCGCGCCAAGGCGTCCGCCAGCGTCATCGCGCCCGCGAACACGGCCGAGCCCAGCATCGCCGGCGTGAAGCGCGCGCCCTCCTCGTTGGTCCACGAGCAAATCTCGATGGGCTTCACGGTGCGCGCACCCGCGTCGTTGAGCGCGCGCACGACTTCGAGCGCGGCGAGCACGCCGTACACCCCGTCGAAGCGGCCGCCTTCGGGCTGCGTGTCGAGGTGGCTGCCCATCAGCACGGGCGCGGCCTGCGCGTCATCGCCCTCGCGCCGCGCGAACAGGTTCCCCACTGCGTCGGTCCACACCGTCATGCCCGCCTCGCGGCACCAGCGCGCGAACAGGTCGCGTCCGCGCCGGTCTTCTTCCGTGAGCGCGAGACGGCGCACGCCGCCGCCCGCCGTCGCGCCAATGCGCGCCATCTCCATGAGGCTCGCCCACAGGCGCGGGCCGTCGATCTGCAAAAGGTCTTTCATCGGTCCATCCATTTCAGTCGAACTAATCAGTACACCTGCACAGCATCAGTGCGCGCTCAGCGCTTCGGCTGCCGCTTCGTCATGCGCATGGGCGTGGCGGCGCGCGTCGAGCGCGACGATGCACAGCAGCGAGACGCCCGCGAGGCACGTATAGAACACGGCGAGCGGCCACCACTGCCCCACATAGCGATGCGCGAGCCACGTGCCGACGAGCGGCGTGAGGCCGCCCGCGATCGCGCCGCACACCTGGTAAGAGAGCGAGATCGCGGAGTAGCGCACGCGCGTTGCGAACACACCCGAAACGAAGCCCGCGATCACCGAATAGAAGCTCGCCATGCAGACCACGGCGATCGCGATGCCGATCACCATCGGCACGACCTTGCCGCTTTGCACGAGCACGAACATCGGATATGGCGAGAACATCGCGGCGATGGCGGCGCACTTGAGGAAACGCGCCCCGCCCATGCGTTCCGCGAGCCAGGCGGCGAGCGGCTGCACAAGGAACTGGATGATCGCGACGGCGAACAGGCAATCGAGAATGAGCGAGCGCGTGATGCCGACGTACTGCGTGGTGTACGCGATCATGAACGTGTTGGTGAAGTACACGCCCGCAATGCCGATGGTATTCGCGCCGATGCACAGCAGCACGAGGCCCCACGCCGAGCGGAATACTTCGGCGACGGGCAGCTTGAGCGTGCGCCGCTGATCCTTGAGCTTCTCGAACTCGGGCGACTCGTTCACGCCGAGTCGGATCAAGATGCCGACCACGAGCAGCACCGCCGAAACGAGAAACGGCAGACGCCAGCCCCACGAAAGAAAGTCGGCCTTCTCGAGCGAGGTGACCGAGCGGAACGCCAGCAGCGAGAGAATGAGCCCCGCGGGCGAACCCAGCTGCGCAAACGAAGCGAAGAACGTGCGGCGGCCTTCGGGCGCGTGCTCGCCCGCCATCAGCACGGCGCCGCCCCACTCGCCGCCCACGGCGATGCCCTGCACCACGCGCAGCAGCACGAGCAGCACGGGCGCGAGCATGCCGACGATCGCGTACGAAGGCAGCAGGCCGACACACACGGTGGCGACGCCCATCATCATGAGCGTGGTCATGAGCGCCTTCTTGCGGCCAATGCGGTCGCCGAGGTGGCCGAAGATCAGGCCGCCCAGCGGGCGCGCGAAAAAGCCGACGGCGAAAGTCGCGAACGACGCCATCGTGCTCACGAAGCGGTCTTCGGAAGGGAAATACAGCTCGCCGAACACGAGCGCGGCGGCCGTGGCATAGATGTAGAAGTCGTACCACTCGATCATCGTGCCGATGAACGCCGCGGCGGCGGCGCGCACCGGCTGGCGGGTGCCGGGTTGTGGGTTAGGCATGCGTCGGTCTCCTTCAGGCGCGTTTGAGATGAATTCGTGTTGCATGCACGCTTTATCGCCAGCCACAAATCATTAGTCAAATTTCGCGTTATTATTCAGCGCATAAATTTAGCTAATACCCGTGGCGCAGCCCCGCGCCGGGAGATCGCCCATGCGCGCCGACACCACCCGCTTTCTCAACGACCGTCTCGACTGGAACCTGCTGCGCACCTATCTCGCGATCATGCAGGAGCGCAGCCTGAGCCGCGCGGCCGCGCGCCTGTACGTCACCCAGCCGGCCGTGAGCCAGGCGCTCAAGCGCCTCGAAGACGCGCTCGGGCGCAAGCTCATCGAGCGGCGCGGCGCGCAGTTCGTGCCGACCGAAGCGGGCGAAGAGGTCTATCGCATTGCGAGCGACATCTACGGCACGATTTCCCAGCTCGAAACCGGGCTCGACGAGCGCACCGCCGACATCACCGGCTCGATCCGCCTGCTCACGGTGAGCCGCATCGAGTCGCGCGTGTACGACGAATTTCTCGCCGAATTCCACACGGCCTACCCGCGCGTCGACCTGCAGATCGAGGTCATGCGCTCGTCGGACATCATCTCGTCGCTGCTGCAGAAAACCGCGACCGCGGGCTTGAGCCTGTGCCGCACGCCCATCGACAAGCTCGACATGCGCTGCTTCCTGCGCCAGCGCTATGCGATGTTCTGCGGCCGGCATCACCGGCTCTTCGGGCTTTCGCAACTGACGATGGACGATCTGCTCGCGGAGAACTTTGTCTCCTTCACGAGCGACCAGATCGGCGACAGCCTCTCGCCGCTCACGGTGTTTCGCGATCAGCGCGGCTTCACGGGGCGCATCGTGGCGTCGTCACCGAGTCTCGATGAAGTGCGGCGGCTGATCTTCGCGGGCTATGGCATTGGCTGCCTGCCCGAGCATACGGTGCGGGACGATCTGGCGCGGCAGCGCCTGTGGCGGCTGCCGCCGGAGGAAGGGCTCGTGGACGTCGACATCCACTTGCTGTGGCATCGCGAGCGCAAGCGCAATGCGGCCGAAGAAGCGTTCTTCGACGCGATGGAGCGCTGCATGCAGCGCCACGCGCTCGCGGAGCGCCTGTAGACCCTCAGGCGCGGGCCGCGAACGTTGCGGGAGAAACGGGGGAGAGACGCGGAAATGAAGCGCGGATCAGAACCCGCGCGCGAGCACCGCAACGCCGATCGTCACGATGCCTAGCACGAGATTGATGACAACGAGCCGGCGCACGGTGCCCACGGCGCGCGCACCGTCGGGCCACTTCTGCGCCTGCACGGCGCGGCGAATGCGCGGAAACACGGCGAAGCGGATGTGGCCGAAGATCAGCATCATCAGCACGCCGAGGCCTGCCATGGCATGCAGTTGCCAGGTGGCGTGCTCGCCGCCGAGTTGCATGAGCAGGAAGCCGCCGGAAAGCAGGATCACGATGACCGAGACGCCCACCCAGTTGAAGAAGCGGCCGAACACCGATTCAATGAGCGGCAGGCGCAGTTGCGGCGAGAGGTCCTCGAGCGCCGGGCGCAGACAGAAGTGCGCGAAGATCATGCCGCCCACCCAGACGGCGACGCCCAGCAGATGCAGAAAGAGCGCGACTGCGATCGCGTGGCCCATGCTTGTATTTCCTCGTAACGTGTAATTATGCGGCGCGAGCCGTTGTGCGCGGCATTATTCCATGCCGCGCAGCGATTCGCGCCGGATATGTACGCTTACTGCAGTACTTTTACTGCGGCAACACCGGACGCATGCCCGTCACGACCTTGAGCTTCGAGTCCGGCGCGCGGCCCTTGCGTGCGCGCTTGCCGATCTGCGGAGCCAGCACGGCCCCCACCATCAGGTCCTCGCCCGCCTTGCCGCCACGGCCCGTGCCCACGAGCACGACGCCCGCCGCGTTGATCGCGAGCGCCTGCACGAGCTTCTCGCTGTCGTCGAGTTGCATGAGCGTGACGCCGCGGCCGCCGCCAGAAAGCGTCTTCATTTCGTCGAGGCCGAACACCAGCAAACGGCCGCCCGACGAAAGACACGCCACCTGCAGCGCGCCGGGCAGCATCGGCATCGGCGCGAGCGGCACGCAGCCCTCGTCGATCGTCATGAACGCCTTGCCCGCCTTCACGCGGCTCACCATGTCGCCGATCTTCGCGATGAAGCCGAAGCCGTTGCTCGACGCCAGCAGCAATGGCTGCTCCGCGTTCGCCGCGAAGTAATGCAGCAGATGCGTGCCCGCCTCGAGTTCGATGAGCGACGTGACCGGCACGCCGTCGCCACGCCCGCCCGGCAGGTTCGCAATCGACACCGAATACACGCGGCCATTGCTGCCCCACGCGATGAGCGTGTCGGGCGTGCGGCACTGGAACGCCGCATACAGACCGTCGCCGGCCTTGAACGTGAAGCCTTGCGTATCGAGCCCGTGGCCCTTGAGCGCACGCACCCAGCCCTTCTGCGAGACGACGACCGTGACCGGCTCGTCCACCACGCGCGCTTCGAAGCTCGCGCGCTTTTCCTGCTGGATCAGCGTGCGGCGATCGTCGCCGTACTGCTTCGCATCGCTTTCGATTTCCTTCACGATGAGCCGCTTCATCGACGCGTCGTTCGCGAGCAGCTCTTCGAGCTTCGCCTTCTCTTCGCGCAGTTCCGCGAGTTCCTTCTCGATCTTGATCTTCTCGAGCCGCGCCAACTGGCGCAGACGGATTTCAAGAATGTCCTCGGCCTGGCGCTCGGACAGCCCGAACGCGCTCATCAGCGCGCTCTTGGGCTCGTCCGACTCGCGGATGATGCGGATGACTTCGTCGATATTGAGGAAGACGATCATCCGACCTTCGAGGATATGGATGCGGTCGTCGACCTTGGTCAGGCGGTGTTGCGTGCGGCGCGTGACCGTCGCGAAGCGGAAACCGATCCACTCGCCCAGAATCTCGCTGATGCCCTTCTGACGCGGACGGCCATCGGCGCCGATCATGACGAGGTTCAGCGACGCGTTCGATTCGAGGCTCGTGTTCGCGAGCAGCGAATTGACGAACTCCGACTGGTCGATCTTGCTCGTCTTCGGCTCGAACACGAGGCGCACGGGCGCGTCCTTGCCCGACTCGTCGCGCACGGCGTCGAGCAGCGCGAGCATGGTCTGCTTGCTCTGCAACTGCTCGGGCGTGAGCGTCTTCTTGCCGAGCTTGAGCTTCGGGTTCGTCAGCTCCTCGATCTCTTCGAGCACCTTCTGGCCCGAGGTGTTCGGCGGCAGCTCGGTCACGACCAGTTGCCACTGGCCGCGCGCAAGTTCCTCGATCTTCCAGCGCGCGCGCACCTTGAGGCTGCCGCGCCCCGACTCATAGGCCGCTGCAATTTCGGCGTCGCTCGAAATGATCTGGCCGCCGCCCGGGAAATCGGGCCCCGGCAGCTTCTCCATGATCTCCGCATGCGAGAGCTTCGGATTCCGGATCATCGCGACGGCTGCCGACGCGACTTCGCGCAGATTATGCGAGGGAATTTCGGTCGCGAGGCCCACCGCGATACCCGACGCGCCGTTGAGCAGCAGCATGGGCAGGCGCGCGGGCAGCGTCTTCGGCTCCTGGAACGAGCCGTCGTAGTTCGGCATGAAATCGACCGTGCCCATGTCGATTTCGTCGAGCAGCAGCTTGGCGATGGGCGTCAAGCGCGCTTCGGTGTAGCGCATGGCCGCCGCGCCGTCGCCGTCGCGCGAGCCGAAATTGCCCTGGCCGTCGATGAGCGGATAGCGCATCGAGAAGTCCTGCGCCAGACGCACGAGCGCGTCGTAGGCCGACTGGTCGCCGTGCGGATGGTACTTACCGAGCACGTCGCCCACCACGCGCGCCGACTTCACGGGCTTGGCGTTGTCGCCGAGCCCCATTTCGTTCATCGCGAAGAGAATGCGCCGCTGCACCGGCTTCTGGCCGTCGCAGACGTCGGGCAGCGCGCGGCCCTTCACCACGCTCACCGCGTAGTCGAGATAGGCGCGTTCCGCGTAGTGGCCGAGCGTGAGCGTGTCGCCGTTCGGGGCGTCCGTCACTTCAGCAAAGAGATCGTCCATGTTTCAATCAATCCGTAATCGTGTACGCGTTCAGACGTGTGCCTGGTTATCTGCTCAGTTATCTGCTCAGTTATCCGCTTAGATGTCCGCTTCGACTTCGTTGCCCTTCTCTTCGAGCCACGAGCGGCGCGAGGCGGCTTCGCCCTTGCCCATCAGCATCGTCATGCGCGCAACGGTAGCCTCGTAGTCGAGGTCGCCGAGCGCGATGGGCGAGAGGCGCCGCGTGTCGGGATTCATCGTCGTGTCCCAGAGCTGCTCGGCGCTCATTTCGCCAAGGCCCTTGAAGCGGCTGATGGTCCATTGCGTGTCGCGCACGCCGTCCTTGCGCAGCTTGTCGAGAATTGCTTCGAGTTCGCCTTCGTCGAGCGCATAGAGCTTCTGCGCAGGCTTCTTGCCACGCGCTGGCGCATCCACGCGGAACAGCGGCGGGCGCGCCACGCACACGTGGCCGCGCTCGATCAGCTGCGGGAAATGCTTGAAGAAGAGCGTGAGCAGCAGCACCTGGATGTGCGAGCCATCCACGTCGGCATCGGAAAGAATGCAGATCTTGCCGTAGCGCAGGTTCGACAGATCGACGGTCTCGTCGGGGCTGTGCGGATCGACGCCGATCGCCACCGAAATATCGTGCACTTCGTTGTTCGCAAAGAGCCGGTCGCGCTCGGTCTCCCACGTGTTGAGCACCTTGCCGCGCAGCGGCAGGATGGCCTGGTATTCCTTGTCGCGCCCCATCTTCGCGGAGCCGCCAGCGGAATCGCCCTCAACCAGGAAGAGTTCGTTGCGCGCGATGTCGGTCGATTCGCAGTCGGTGAGCTTGCCCGGCAGCACGGCCACGCCCGAGCTCTTGCGCTTCTCGACCTTCTGGCCCGCGCGCGTGCGCGCCTGCGCCTGCTTGATGACGAGATCGGCGAGTTTCTTGCCGTGCTCGACGTGCTGGTTGAGCCAAAGCTCCAGAGCCGGACGCGAGAACGACGACACGAGCTTCACGGCGTCGCGGCTGTTCAGGCGCTCCTTGATCTGCCCCTGGAACTGCGGGTCGAGCACCTTGGCCGAGAGCACGAACGAGACGCGCGCAAAGACGTCTTCGGGCAGGAGCTTCACGCCTTTGGGCTGAAGATTGTGCAACTCGACGAAACTCTTCACGGCCTGGAAGAGACCATCGCGCAGACCGCTTTCATGCGTGCCGCCCGCGGGCGTCGGAATCAGGTTCACGTACGACTCGCGCGTGAGCGAGCCTTCCTCGCTCCACGCCACGACCCACGCGGCGCCCTCGCCTTCGGCGAAGGTGTCGTCGGTGGTGCGCGCGTCGGCGTAGCGCTCGCCTTCGAAGAGCGGGATCAGCAGGTCGGCGCCGCCCATGCCTTCGAGCAGGTAGCCGCGCAGGCCGTCTTCGTACTTCCAGCTTTGGCGCTCACCGGTCTTCTCGACGATCAGTTCGACCTCGACGCCCGGCAGCAGCACGGCCTTCGAGCGCAACAGACGTTGCAGTTCGCCGAGCGGCAAATTGGGCGAATCGAAATACTTGGGGTCGGCCCACGCGGTCACGCGCGTGCCGGTTTTCTTCTCGTCGCGCGCGGCGTTGCGCGTGGTGAGCGGGCGCGTGACGTTGCCGTCCGAGAAGCCGATTTCGGCGACCTTGCCGTCGCGCCAGACAGTGACGTCCAGACGCGTGGAGAGCGCATTGGTGACCGAGACGCCCACGCCGTGCAGGCCGCCCGAAAAGGTATAGGCGCCGCCGGCGGCCTTGTCGAATTTGCCGCCCGCGTGCAGTCGCGTGAAGACGATCTCGACGACCGGGACTTTTTCGTCGGGGTGCAGGCCGAACGGAATGCCGCGGCCGTCGTCCTCGACGGAGACGGAATGGTCGGCATGCAGCGTGACGGTGATGCGACGGCCGTAGCCGCCGAGCGCTTCGTCCGAGGCGTTGTCGATGACTTCCTGGATGATGTGCAGCGGATTCTCGGTGCGCGTATACATGCCCGGCCGCTGCCGGACGGGCTCGAGGCCCTTGAGCACCTTGATCGACGCTTCGCTATAGCCAGTGTTTCCAGCGTTGGACTTCTTCGTTGACATGGTGATCCACAGGGGGTTGTCCGCGCGCTTGTCCACAGGTCCTGTGGACATCTGCGGGGAAAACGCGTTGAGCGTTCAAAAAAACCGATACGAAACAACGAGGTGAACCGGCTGCGCGCCGCGGTGGCAGATGCGCTCGCGGCGGCGAGGTGGTTCGCTCAGTTGTTCGAATTCGCGAGGTATTGTACTGATTTGGGCTCGCACGGCAATTTGCGCGAGGGTTGGCTGGCCGACCGGATGAGTACGTCGTACTCATGCGCCGTAAAAAAAAGCGGCCTTCATCAGGCCGCTCTCTCTCGCATTCACTTGCGCTTGCTCTCCAACTCTTCCCACCGCTCCAGCGCCACGAGCAATTCCTCGTCGATCTGCGCGTAGCGCTCGGTGAGGCGAGCGCCCTCCTGCGCGTCCTTCGCGAAGATCGACCCGTCCTCGATCTTCGCGCCGATGGTCTTCTGCTCCGTTTCGAGCGCCTCGATACGCTTGGGCAGTTCTTCGAGTTCGCGCTGCTCCTTGAACGAAAGCTTCACGCTGCGCTGGGCATTGCGTCCCGCCGCGCTGTCCTTGGGCGCGGCCACCGCTGCAGCCGCTTCCTTCGGCGCGCGCGCCTCGGCAATTTCCTGCGCGCGTGCGCTCTGCGTCTGCCAGTCCGTGAAGCCGCCCACGTACTCGCGCCAGCGCCCCTCGCCCTCGGACGCGATCACCGAAGTCACCACGTTGTCGAGGAACGCGCGGTCGTGGCTCACGAGCAGCACGGTGCCGTCGTAGTCGGTCAGCAGTTCTTCGAGCAGCTCGAGCGTGGGGATGTCGAGATCGTTGGTCGGTTCGTCGAGCACCAGCACGTTCGCCGGCCGCGCGAACAAACGCGCGAGCAGCAGACGGTTGCGCTCGCCGCCCGAAAGCGACTTCACGGGCGAACGCGCGCGTTCGGGTGCAAACAGGAAGTCGCCCAGATAGCTCATCACGTGCTTCTTCGCGCCGTTGATCTCGACCCAGTCGCTGCCGGGGCTGATCGTGTCGGCGAGACTCTTTTCCATGTCGAGCTGCGCGCGCATCTGGTCGAAGTACGCGACCTGCAGATTCGTCCCCACGCGCACCGTGCCAACGTCGGGCTTCAGCTCGCCGAGGATCAGCTTCAGCAGCGTGGTCTTGCCCGCACCGTTCGGACCGACGAAGCCGATCTTGTCGCCGCGCATGACCGTCGACGAGAAGTTGTCGACGATCGTGCGGCCGCCATAGCGCTTCGTCACATCCGTGAGTTCCGCGACGATCTTGCCGGACTTCTCGCCTTGTGCGACGTCGAGCTTCACGTTGCCCTGCACGTTGCGGCGTTCCTCGCGCTCATGGCGCATCTGCACGAGGCGCGCGATGCGGCCCACGCTGCGCGTGCGGCGCGCTTCCACGCCCTTGCGGATCCACACTTCTTCCTGCGCGAGCAGTTTGTCGAACTTCTCGTTCTCCACGCGCTCGACTTCGAGCTGCTGCGCCTTGCGCTCCTGGTACTGCGTGAAGTTGCCCGGATACGAAAGCAGCTTGCCGCGATCGAGTTCGACGATACGTGTCGCCACGCGGTCGAGAAACGCGCGATCGTGGGTGATGAACAAGAGGCTCGAGCGCTGCGCCACGAGCAATTCTTCGAGCCAGCGGATGCCGTCGAAGTCGAGGTGGTTGGTCGGTTCGTCGAGCAGCAGGATGTCGGGCTGCACGACGAGCGCGCGCGCAAGCGCCACGCGCTTTTGCATCCCGCCCGAGAGCGCGCCCACGCGCGCTTCGCCTTCCAGGCCGATCTGCGCGAGCGTCGTGGATACACGCGTGCGCCAGCTCCAGGCGTCGGCGTGATCGAGCGACGACTGCAGCGTGTTCATGCGCGCGAGCAGCGCGTCGTGTTCTGCGCCTTCGGGCGTGTCTGCGAGCCGGTGCGCGACGGTGTCGTATTCGTCGAGCAGCGCACGCACGTCGGCGAGGCCCGAGGCGACGGTGTCGAACACCGTGGCGTCGGCGTCGAAGTCGGGCTCCTGCGGCACGTAGACGGTCGAGAGATCCTGCTGGCGCGTGACGAGGCCGTCGTCGGGCTTCGCGAGATCGGCGACGATGGTCAGCAGCGACGACTTGCCCGCGCCGTTGCGGCCGATCAGCCCGACGCGCTCGCCGGCTTCGAGCGAAAAGTCCGCGTGATCGAGCAGCGCGACGTGGCCGAAAGCCAGTTGCGCGCCTGTGATGGTGTAAAGCGACATGGATGGAAAGCGATGCGTGCGTTGGACCTGAAGCGGGCATTGTACCGGGCCGCGTAGGTCGGGCCGCGTAGGTCGGGCCGCGTAGGTCGCGCCGCGTAGGTCGCGGAATACAGCGACCCTTTAGCGCAGCGGCACGCGATCCGTTTTCCTGTACTATCGCGGGTTGCCCGCTCCGCCCAGCATTAGATAAAGGGCCGCATGACGGGTGATGCATCGAATCGACTGAACGAAGGACACGCTGTGAGTGAAGTAATCGAGTACAAGAGCTGGGTCTGCCTGATTTGCGGCTGGATCTACAACGAAGAAGAAGGTCTGCCCGACGAGGGGATCGCCGCCGGCACGCGCTTTGACGACATTCCCGACGACTGGCGCTGCCCGCTGTGCGACGTGGGCAAGCCGGAATTCGCCGTCGTCGAGTTCTGATCGCGACGACTTGCCCTGCTGCGGCGGCTCGCGGGGAGCGATCGACGCGAGACCCAAAATGCGGCGCTGGGGCTAAGTGGCGTCATTTTCGCGCCCGAACACGTTTGCTATACTCTTGGCCCTACGCCGCGATATGGCTCGGGCCCGCAAGGCCGGACCGCTTCGCGCGCCGCTCCGCGCCATGACGGGTCACTTGGGAAACATGGCGATCGAACGGAGCCATGCTCGACCGCGCTCCCTGTAGTTCAATGGATAGAACAAGTGCCTCCTAAGCGCTAGATGCAGGTTCGATTCCTGCCAGGGGGACCACCTACCCGAGCATGTCGGGCCGCGAAGACCGCAACCGGTTCGCGCGCCCCGTCCCTTCTCTTTCTCGCATTCGCGCCCCTCTATCCCGAGCAGGTTTTCCATGGACATCAACAAGCAAGTCGCCGCCCTCACTGCCTCCGAACTGCAGACGGCAGGAGCCAGTCAGGCCACCGCCATTGCCGTGAGCGTGCTGCTGCGCCATCTCAATTCGCCTGAACTCGCGCGCCAGTTGGGCGCGGCCTTCGAAAACCATCAGGCCGTGATGCTGCAAACACCGTGGCCCGAGCAGATGCTGAACGCGTTCGAAGCGACGCGGCGTTTCTTCGAAAGCGCGGCTCAGGTGCAAGGCGCGACGCCGCCGGCTGCCGAATAAACGGCAAAGCGAACCGCGGATAACCGGCGAATTCAGGGTAAGTACTGAGATATTTTCCCTAAAGAAGAAAAAAATAGTGCCGTAATGGCCTTCATGGACACCCCGCGTCCCCTTCCCGCTGGTTATATGATGTCGAACCTTATCGACCAGGATATCACGCACATTCGTCGCGTGATGCCCTTGTCGCTCGCCGGCGACTTCGGTGGGCCGATTCTCCCCGCGAACTACTGGCGCCAGCGGCTGCACCGCCTGCTCGACACCGGTCATGTGAACAAGGGGCAGCTGTGCGAAATCGACAGCCTGCTGCTGATCCTCGACCTGCACGAGCTGAACGTCGCCTCGGCCTCCGCGGCGCTCCCGAAGCAGGCGACCGCCGCCCCGCAACACTCCTGACTTTTCCCTGAATTCGACGCACGCACGAGCAGGCTTTCGCCTGCGCGGCGCGCATCTGTGCACGCGCATCGGGAATTCCTGGTGCCGCGGGTCGACCATCGGTCATAATGTCCGCAAAAATACCCTAACGAGGACTCCGTGCACACGGCCGAACCGAGAGACCTGCTCCAGCAGGCACGCAAGCGTTTTACCCAACAGCAAATCGCCACACACGTCGGCCGCGACGTGAAGACCGTGCGACGTTGGGAAAAGGGCGAAACGCCCTGCCCCGCGATGCTCGAAGCCGCCCTGCGCGAGCTGCTGCACAGCGGCGCTCACGCGAGCGGCAGTGCGGCGCGCTTTCGCTTCATCGACCTGTTCGCCGGCATCGGCGGCATCCGCAAGGGTTTCGAAGCGCACGGCGGCGAGTGCGTTTTCACGAGCGAATGGAATCCGTTTTCGCGCAAGACCTACCTGGAAAACTACGGCGAAGACCATCCGTTCATCGGCGACATCACGGCCGTGGACGCCGCCGACGTGCCCGATCACGACGTCCTGCTCGCGGGCTTTCCCTGCCAGCCGTTCTCGATCGCGGGGGTGAGCAAGAAGAACGCGCTTGGCCGTCCGCACGGCTTTGCCTGCACCACGCAGGGCACCCTGTTCTTCGACGTCGCGCGCATCATCGCCGAGAAACGGCCCGCCGCATTTCTGCTCGAGAACGTGAAGAACCTCGTCTCGCACGACCGCGGCCGTACCTTCGACGTGATCCTCCAGGTGCTGCGCGACGAACTCGGCTATGACGTGCACTACCGCGTGATCGATGGAAGCCATTTCACGCCGCAGCATCGCGAGCGCATCATCATCGTCGGTTTTCGCGAGCCAACGCCGTTTTCGTGGGACGCGCTCGCGCTGCCGGAAGACGGCCCGCGGCTCGCCTCGATCCTGCATCGCACCGACGGCGGCGAGCCGCTGCTGCCCTGGGACGGCGAGCGCTTCTTCGATCACGGCGCGCGCAGCGTGCAGCCGAAGTACACGCTCACGCCGGGGCTCTGGGCTTATCTGCAGCAATACGCCGAGAAGCACCGCGCGGCCGGCAACGGCTTCGGCTTCGGCCTCGCATTTCCCGACAGCGTCACGCGCACGCTTTCGGCGCGCTATCACAAGGACGGCTCGGAAATCCTCGTCTATCAAGGCGAAGGATTGCGCCCGCGCCGCCTCACGCCGCGCGAGTGCGCGCGGCTCATGGGTTTGCCCGACACCTTCCGCATTCCGGTGAGCGACACCCAGGCGTACCGCCAGTTCGGCAACAGCGTGGTGATGCCGGTGATGCGCGAAGTCGCGCGCACGATGATGCCGCATCTCGATGCGGTGCTGGCCGCGCAGCCGGAGGCGCTCCCTGCACACGCGTTGCCGGTTCCCGCCGTTGCACGCACAACGCGTACGAACAAGGCCGCGCGCACCACGCGCGCCGCCCCGGCGAGCGCCACGGCGGGAGGCCGCTGACCGGCGCGCGCCACGGCCAACCGCAGCCCACCGCAGCGAGGCAACAGACGATGGTGGACGTCGTCGATACCGCGACCCGCAGCCGGATGATGTCCGGCATACGCGGGCGCAACACGAAGCCCGAAAAGCTGATCCGCAGTCTGCTGCACCGGCGCGGCTTTCGCTTTCGCCTGAACGTGCGCGACCTGCCGGGCCGGCCCGACATCGTGCTGCCGCGCCGGCGCGCTGTGGTGTTCGTCCACGGCTGCTTCTGGCACGGCCACAACTGCGCGCTTTTCAAGTGGCCACAAACGCGCCCCGAGTTCTGGCGCGAGAAGATCGCACGCAACCGTCTGAACGACGCCAAAGCGCTCGCCGCGCTCGCCGCGCAAGGCTGGCGTGTGGCGGTGATCTGGGAATGCGCGTTACGTGGCGCGCAGCACGATCCGCAGGCGGTCGTCGAGCGGCTTGCCGCGTGGCTCGAAGACGAGTCGTCCGCATGGTTCGAGGCGCGCTCGTGATCGCGGCTCGACTAATCTCAAGCGCGACGATATCCCGCCGATGCGCCGTGCATGTCACGCTGCAAAGCTGGCCCTGGCTGAACAGCCTGCAGTGCTAAACTCAATCGATCGGCTGCGCACAAATGGCGCGTCACGCGCGCAAGCGCCGCCGTCCCACAACGCGAAGTGAAGGAGACAACCGATGGCTGATTTCCGACTTTGGTCCGATGACTTTCCCAGCAACGGTTTCATGCCGAAGGCGCAGGAGTTCGACGACCGGGCCTTCGGTGTCGACGGCGACAACGTCTCGCCCGCGCTGCAGTGGGACGATCCACCCGCCGACACGCAAAGCTTCGCGCTCACCGTCTACGATCCGGACGCGCCAACAGGCAGCGGCTTCTGGCACTGGGTCGTGGTAAACATTGCGCCCGACGTGCGCTCGCTCGCCCGCAACGCCGGCAAGCCCGACGGCAGCCTGCTCCCGCAGGGCGCGGTGCAGATGCGCAACGACTACGGCACGGTGGGCTTCGGCGGCGCGGCGCCCCCGCGCGGCGACAAGCCCCATCGCTACATCTTCCGCGTGCACGCGCTCAAGGCGGCGCAACTGCCCGTCACGCCGGAAACGACCAACGCGGTGGCGCGCTTCATGACGCACTTGAACGAGGTCGACTCGACCACCTACGTCGGGCTCTACGAGCTGAAATAAGCCGACAGACAACACCACAAAACAACCGCCAGCCGGCGGCGCACGACCGTCGCGCGCCGCCTTGCCCATCGATGCCCACGCTTTCCGAACGCTCCGCCACGCCCTCCGCCGACATCGAAACCGGCCTGCCCTTCCCACAGCGTTACTACGCGATCCTCGTGGTCGCGCTCGGCATCACACTCGCCGTGCTCGACGGCGCGATCGCCAATGTCGCGTTGCCAACCATCGCGCGCCACCTTCATGCGAGCGCGGCCAGTTCGATCTGGATCGTCAACGCGTATCAGCTATCGGTGACAATCTCGCTCTTGCCGCTCGCCTCGCTCGGCGACCGCATCGGCTACAAGCGCGTGTACCTGGCTGGCATGGTGCTTTTCACCATCGCGTCGCTCGGCTGCGCGCTGGCGACCACGCTGCCCCAACTCGCGTTCGCGCGCATGGTGCAAGGCTTCGGCGGCGCGGGGATCATGAGTGTGAACACCGCGCTCGTGCGCATGATCTATCCGCGCGCGCAACTGGGCCGCGGTGTCGCCATCAATGCCATGGTCGTGGCGATCGCCTCGGCGGTCGGACCGACGCTCGCCTCGGGCGTGCTCGCCATCGCGACATGGCCCTGGCTCTTCGCGATCAACGTGCCGATCGGCATCGCTGCGCTCGCACTGGGTCTGCGCGCACTGCCCGTGAACGAACGGCATCCCGCGCCCTACGACTATTTGAGCGCCGTGCTCAATGCCATCGTGTTCGGTCTCCTGATCTTTGCCGTCGACGGCCTCGGCCACGGCGAGAGCAATCGCCTCGTCGCGCTCGAGTTCGCGCTCGCGATCGTGATCGGCTGGTTCTTCGTGCGCCGCCAGCTCACGCAGCCCGCGCCGCTCTTGCCCGTCGACCTGCTCGCCAACCCCGTGTTCGCGCTGTCGATCAGCACCTCGGTCTGTTCGTTCTGCGCGCAAATGCTCGCGTTTGTCGCGCTGCCGTTCATGCTGCAGGAAACCCTCGGCTTCTCGCAGGTCGACACAGGCCTTCTCATGACGCCGTGGCCACTCGTCATCATCGGCGCCGCGCCGCTTTCGGGCGCGCTCTCCGACCGCTATCCGGCGGGCATGCTCGGCGGCATCGGCCTCGCGCTGTTCGCGCTGGGCTTGCTCTCGCTCGCCACGCTCGGCGCGCATCCGACGGTGTTCGACATCTGCTGGCGCATGGCCTTGTGCGGCGTGGGTTTCGGCGTGTTCCAGTCGCCCAATAACCGGCAGATTCTCTCCTCCGCGCCGCGCGAGCGCAGCGGCGGCGCAAGCGGCATGCTCGGCACCGCGCGCCTCACAGGCCAGACGCTTGGCGCGGCGCTCGTCGCGCTCATCTTTGGCATTGCACCGCAACACGGACCGACCGTCGCACTCTACGTGGCGACGGCCTTCGCCGCCGTCGCGGCGGTGGTGAGCCTGCTGCGCCTGATGCCGGGCGCCGCGGCGCAGACACCAGGCTAAGCACGGCCTAACCCTGCGCGCGCGCAGGCACTAACATGGGTCTAGGGCGAGCCATATTCGCGGCCGCGCCCGGCGAGTCAACCTGCCGAACCAGGCAAAGGGGGCTTCCCATGTCACTGATCGTCGCCGGTCGGTTCACGACCTTCCCCGCTGCCGAAGCAGCAGCTGAAAAGCTGTACGCGGGCGGCTTCCTCGAAGAAGACGTCAACCTGTTCTTCGTCAATCCACGCGGCCAGCATGCGCGCCATGCCATGCCGGACACGCGCTCCGCCGCAGGCGCGCCGCCCACGGCCGTCGGCGTGCCGCCGCATCACACGCGCAATATCACTGCGGGCGCGGTGGCGGGCGCCGTGGTGGGCGTGGTGCTCTTCAGCGCGTTCTCGGCTGCGCTGCCCTCGGTCGTGATCGCCGCCGGCGTGGGCGCCTGGCTCGGGGCGCGCATCGGCGCGAGCGTGGGCGCGAAAGCCACCGCGCAGCAGATGTCGGCGCACCATGAGCGGGTGCACCGCGAAACGCGCATCGACGGCGTCCTGCTCTCCGTGCACGTGTGCTACGAGAATCAGGATCTGGCCGCGCAGTTGCTGCGCGAAGGTGGCGCCGTCGATATCGAGTGCGCCTCGGGCCAATGGCACGACGGCCACTGGGCCGACTTCGATCCGACCCGCGCGCCGATGCCGTTCGCGGCGCCAGGCGGCCAGCGGATCTGAGCGCCCGCCGCCTCGTCTATGACCCTGTGAGGCGGACGTAAAAAAACGCGGCGGCGCGAAGGCCGCCGCGTGACTGCGTTTGCGTCGAGAGAACGTTAGACACTCGAAGGCGGCGCGCACACCGCCTCGGCGTGGCTACGCGCGCGCTGCGCGCTGCGCCTGTTCGGGCGCGGGAGCTTTCCCGGCCGGCGCGGCATTACGCGCTCTCGCCGTGACCGAAGCCGCCGTCGCGACGCTGCGCAGGTCGGCGAGGAACGTATCGCGCCAAACCGATAGATTGTTCTCGCGCAGCGACGCCATCATGTCGTTGTAGCGCGACACGCGCTCGGCGTGCGGCATGGAGAGCGCGCGCTCCAGCGCCTCGGCCGTCTGATTCAGGTCATACGGATTCACGACCAGCGCGCCCGGCATCTGCTCGGCCGCGCCCGCGAACTGCGAAAGCACCAGCACACCGGGATCGTCGGGATTCTGCGAAGCCACGTACTCCTTCGCCACGAGATTCATGCCGTCGCGCAGCGGCGCCACATAGCCCACCTGCGCCTCGCGGAACAGCGCCATCAGCAGGTTGCGCTCGTACTTGCGGTTCAGGTACTGGATCGGCGTCCAGTCGAGCTGCGCGAAACGCCCGTTGATGCGCCCGGCCTCGCCTTCGAGATTGCGGCGGATCGTCTGGTAGGTCTGCACGTCGGAGCGCGTCGGCGGCGCAATCTGCAGGAGCGAGACGCGGCCATGCCAGCCCGGCCCGTTCTGCAGCAGGCGCTCGAACGCCTGGAAGCGCTCGGCGAGCCCCTTGGAATAATCGAGCCGGTCCACGCTCATGATCAGCTTGCGCCCGCGCATGGCTTCTCGCAGGCTGCGCACGGCCTTGCGGTCGGCGAACTGCGAAGAGGCCTTGGCGATGGCATCCGGATAGATGCCGATCGGGTACGCCCCGACCTTCAGGAAACGGTCCCACGCGTGCACCATGCCGTCATCGCTCGCCGTGCCATGGCCGCCGCGCTCGATGTAGTCGAGGAAGGCCTGGCGGTCGGCGTCGGTCTGGAAGCCGACCACGTCGTAGTGGCACATGAACTTCATGAGCTCTTCGTGCGGCGGCACCGAGCGCATGACTTCAGGCACCGGCAGCGGAATGTGCAGGAAGAAGCCGATCGGGTTCTTCACCCCGAGGTCGCGCAGGCAGCGCGCGAATGGAATCAGGTGATAGTCGTGCACCCAGATGATGTCGTCGGGCTCGATGAGCGGCTGCAACTGACGCGCAAGCGAGACGTTCACGCGCAGGTAGCCGCCGTACTCCTGGCGCTCGTAGCGCGCGAGGTCGTTGCGGTAATGGAACGTCGGCCAGAGCGTCGTGTTCGAGAAGCCCTTGTAGTACTGGTCATAATCACGCCGGGTAAGACCCACCGTCGCGTAGGTGACGCTGCCCTGCTGCTCGATGACCGGTGCGGACGGCTCGGCGACCGTTTCGCCACTCCACCCGAACCACACACCGCCGGTTTCCTTGAGCGCGTCCAACACGCCGACTGCGAGCCCGCCCGCTGCGGGACGGCCCTCCTGGGTCGGCGCAACGCGATTCGATACCACGATCAGTCTGCCCATTGCGGCTCTACCTCCTGTTTCGTTGGGTCCGAAGACGATGCTTCAGGTATGTACGCAAGACGCGTGCCGGTTCGGCAGGGTCTGGAGCAAAAACCTTTTCTTGCCGCTAACCAGACGAGCGAAATCCGCGCGGCAAGCACGCAAGTGCGCAATACCCCGGTGATTCATCAGGCCAGGAAACCGGCCTGCAAACAGCGCGTGGCGAGCGGCGGTTCGAAGCGAATCAGGCGTCCTGCTCCGAGCCGAGATCGCGCTGGTACTCGATGCCCTCCGCCCGCGCCCCGCCTTGGTTGTGCTCGCCATCGGGCGGCACGCCCGGCGCCGCGCGGTTCTGGCCTGCGGGGTCCGGCGTGACTGACGGCGGAGGATTGCTTTTCTCTTGCGAATCGCGCGGGCCACGCTTGCCCGTGTAACGTGCGGAGCGGCGCAAGGCAGGATGTCTCATGTCAATGCCTCCAGCGGCAGGCGGCCACGCGGTGGTGGCGTTTTTTTATAGTCTAGGGTTCGCCGCGTGAATTCGCCGGTAAAAATGGTCGGGCTTTTGTAACTAATACATAAAAGCCATCGGGGTCGTCCGATGACCTCGGCAGGCCGAGCGAGCAGCGGCCGGCGTTGCGCGCGACGCGCCAGGCGAGCGATCAATTCGAAAGGAGACCGAAGAGTCGAATGAATGTGCCGAATGCACCGAATGCGGCGCTTCGTCCGGTTGCGTTGGCGGATCGCCGATGGGCGGCACGTCGGGCTCGCCGGGCTGATCCGGCGGCGGTTCGTCGGGCTGCGGGGTATGCGCGAGCCAAGGCTTCACGCGAACGGCATCACTGGATTGGCAGCTCGGCATCTTTCGCTCCTCATGATGGACGCGAAACTCACACTGCAAGCGTCGTACCGTGCGTGCGCGCCCGCGCGGGCGCACACGCGAGCGCTGCTCAGGCGCCCGCTACGCGCGCCGGCGCATCGCCCTTGCCGGCGCTTTCGTTGCCGTACTCCACAAGACGGTTATAGAGCGTCTTCAGGCTGATGCCGAGAATTTCCGCCGCGCGCGTCTTCACGCCGCCGCACTGCTCGAGCGTCGCGAGAATGAGTTGGCGATCGGCGTCGGCAAGCGAGGTGCCGAACGGAATCGTGACCGCGGTGCCCGCAATCGGCTTCGAGAGCGAGATCTGCAACGGTACCGTGGCTGTGAAGTCGCCTTCGTTGCCCGACATGATGTGCGCGCGCTGCACGTAGTTCTTCAGCTCGCGCACGTTGCCGGGCCACGGGTAGGCCGCCAGCATGTCGCGCACAGCCGCCGGAAACTGCTTTTTCGTGCCGTGGCGCTCGTTCAGTTCGTCGAGGAACGCCTGGGCGAGCAGTTCGACGTCCTTGCCCCGCTCGCGCAGCGGCGGCAGGCTGATCGGAAACACATTCAGGCGGTGATACAGGTCAAGACGCAGCTTGCCTTCGGCCACGGCCTGCTCCGGGTCGCGGTTGGTCGCCGCGATCAGGCGCACATCGGTCTCGATTTCCTTGGTCGTGCCCACGCGCATGAACATGCCGGTTTCGAGCACGCGCAGCAGCTTCACTTGCAGCTCGATCGGCATTTCGGTGATTTCGTCGAGGAACAGCGTGCCGCCGTTCGCGCGCTCGAAATAGCCCTTGTGCTGCCGGTCCGCTCCCGTGAACGATCCGCGCTCGTGACCGAACATTTCGGACTCGATCAGGTTCGGCGAGATCGCCCCGCAGTTCACGGCGAGGAATTCGTGCTTGCGGCGCAGGCTCAACTGGTGGATGGTCTGCGCGGCCACTTCCTTGCCGGTGCCCGACTCGCCCACCAGCATGACCGAAGCGGGCGTGACCGCCACACGGCTGATCTGGTCGTAGACCTCCTGCATGGCCGGCGAATTGCCGAGCATCAGGCCAAAGCGCCCCATGCGGCGCAACTCGCCGCGCAGCGTGCCGATTTCGGCCTTGAGGTCGCCCGCGCGCGGCAGGCGGTTCAGGATCGCCTTCACGCGCTGGAGATTGATCGGCTTGACCAGGTAGTCGATCGCGCCGGACTTGAGCGCATCGACCGCCGTCTCGACGCTCGCGTGCCCGGTGATGATCACGAACTCCACGCCCGAGCGCGGGTCGAGATCCTCGAAAAGGTCGGTGCCACTGCCGTCGGGCAGCTTCAGGTCGGTGAAGACCACGTCCGGCGTCTGCCGCACGAGCTGGATGCGCGCCTCGCGCAGGTCGCCTGCCTGCGCGGTGGTGAGCCCATCTTCGCTCACCACGGCCGCCAGCGCCTCGCGGGTTTGCGCATCGTCATCGACAATCAATACATGTGGCATCGCGTCTCGTCAGCCCTGGTAGGTGAGTGGCTCCAAAGCGCGAGCGCCGCGCCCTTCGCAAGCGCGCCAGGCAGGGTTGCCCGGCGCGGCGGAAGTCGCGACGCACGTGATTGCGCTGCAGTGGAGTACGAAACGGTCGGACGTACGCCCCAGACGGCAAAAGCCTGAAATTCGCGGTTTTGCTACAACTGAGCAACAATACCGTCAGCCGTGGGCCGCCCGAACCTCGATTGTTGTTGATATGACCATTATAGACACATTCGAGACAAGCGGGCACGGCTCTCGCATGGCGCCGGCCCCGCCCGCCTAGCTATGCGGAAACGGCCAGGGCATACCGTTCGAGCCGTTCACGCCATGGGTCACGCGGCCCTTCATACCGTGTTCCGGCGAGTCCGGAGCCCCTGCGGCCATCGCCATTTCCGGAGCCTGGTCGTCGTTGCCCACGCTATCCGCAAGCGAGCCGCCTTCGCCTTCCCAGCGGCTCAAGTCGCGATAAAAAGTTTGCCGTTGCAGGCGGTGACGCTGCGAGAAACGCCAGGCCAGCATGCCCGCCATGGCGCCCAGCGCGCCGACGGTCACCAAGGTTCCTACCAAACCGCTGCGGTTCTTCGACATATCGCTCTCCCAGATACGCCTCGTCAAAGACGGAAGACGCGCGAGTTGACTCCGAGTTGGCTCAAGCGGCATCGCCGGGGGCGCGGCCAATGCGCCGCCCCTACAACGCAGACGACGCGCACTTGTGCAAGTTCCGCAGCAGGATGCGTGCCACGCCTCGCTCGCGGATGCCTGGGCAGGTCCATTGCCCTGTCAGGCGCGGCAGTGGTTAAATGTTTACGCGTTAACGAGCAAAAGCCGAGCAAAAGCCGGGCAACCCCCGAGCCAATCTCGGAGATGCAAACCTCGCGGCCGTCGGAGCGGCAAGTTCCGCACCTGTCCTGGACGGCCAGCCCCGGATCGCAGGGCCTGTTCCCGATGCGCGCAAAAGCATGCAGATGCGCGCAGAAGCGAACGCCCCGCACTACATTTGCAGGACGAACATCCCTATGGCGTCAATCGAGCCGGGCTCGCCCGCCGCCACGAAACGAACCAGTGGAACCCGCGCAAACCCAGGAAACACCGGACCGGACGCCGACACGCGCGTCGCGGGACTGCAGTCGTACGGTCTGCTGTACGGCTCGTCGGCGGTCATGCTGGAACTTTACGCGCAGATCGAACGCGTGGCCGTGACCGAGGCCACGGCGCTCATCGTCGGCGAATCGGGCACGGGCAAGGAACTGATCGCCCGCACGATCCACGCGAACAGCGAACGCCGCGACGGCCCGTTCATCGCGGTCAACTGCGGTGCGATTCCCGACGAACTGATCGAGGCCGAACTGTTCGGCCACGAAAAAGGCAGCTTCACGGGCGCCGTGCAAGCGCGCGACGGTCACTTCGAGCACGCGCGCGGCGGCACGCTGTTCCTCGACGAAATCACCGAAATGTCGCTGCTGCACCAGGTGAAGCTGCTGCGCGCGCTCGAAACCGGCGAGTACTTTCCGGTGGGCGGCAACGAAGCGATTCGCGGCGACGTGCGCATCATCGCCGCCACCAACCGCGACCCAATCACAGCCGTGAAGGAAAACTGCCTGCGCGAAGACCTGATGTACCGGCTCGCGGTGTTTCCCTTGCGCGCCCCGCCGCTGCGCGAACGCGAGCGCGACCGCGAACTGCTCGCGCAGCATTTCCTCACCGAACTGAACGACCAGGAAGGCACGCAAAAGACCTTCAGCAAGCGGGCGCTCGAGACAGTGCGCAACTGGTCGTGGCCCGGCAACGTGCGCGAACTGAAGAACGCCGTGTACCGCGCGTTTATCCTTGCGGAAAAGGTTGTTGAGATCGCGCACCCCCAACTGGTGCCGCGCGTGAAGAAGCCCGTCACCCAGGGCGATGCGATGAGCGTATGGATCGGCACGCCGCTCGCCGATGCGCAAAAGCAGATCATTCTCGGCACGCTCAAATATTGCGGCGGCGATAAACGTCTCGCGGCACGCACGCTCGGCGTGAGCCTCAAGACGCTCTACAACCGGCTAGGCAGCTACGGCGCCGACGACGGCGAAGCCGAAGCGGGCGCCGACCCGGACACGAACGAAGCCTGATTGCCCTTCCCACGCCTCGCGCGTTGCGCCGCTCTCGCGGCACGATCGTTGCGCGCCGAGGCTCAAGCCGAGCGGCAGGCCGATCAAAGATCGGTCTGCCGCGCACGCCCTTTTGCAATTTCTTGCACTTTACCTATCCCGGTTAACAATCGCCTGTTGCACAATCCGCAGCACGTTAAGTAAGCAAAACATGCTGGATGTGCACGCAACGTGACGCTATCCGGCAAGCGGCAGGGAATCATCATGCAAGAACGAAGTGCCCGGGCGCGCGTTGCGCCGTCCATGTCAGCGGCAGTCGCGGGAACGATTGCCGGTGTGCCCCCGCTTTCCCGCGCCCCCTGGCGACGCGTCATGTCGCTCACGCTGCTCGCCACGGTGGCGAGCCTCGCATGCTCGGCCTGCAGTTCGCTCTACTCCGAAGGGGCGCAAACGGGCGCAGGCATTGCCGGCGCCGCGGTCGCCTCGAAAGTAACGAGCAACGCCGCCGTCGCGACTGGCATCGGCCTGGGCGCCGTGGCCGCGGCGAAGGCCGGCGTGCAGTACTCCGAGCGCGTCGTCCACACCAACACCCAGAACAGCATTGCGAAGGCCGCGGGCCCGCTCGACGTCGGCGCGGTCGCGCCCTGGTCGATCGTGCACTCGTTCCCGATCGAGGACGACGAGCATGGCCGCGTCACGGTGAGCCGCACGATCAGCAGCGGCGCGCTCGATTGCAAGGAAATCGTCTTCTCCGTCGACCACGAGGCCACGAAGGACAAGGCTGCTTCGAGCGCCTTCTTCGTCGCTTCGGTGTGCCGCGACGGCGACAACTGGAAGTGGGCCTCGGCCGAACCCGCCACCGCCCGCTGGGGTGCGCTGCAATGAACGGCATGAACGCGCGCGCGCGTCGCGTACGCCACGTGGAAACGGATTCGCCGACGTCTCGCCCCGTGAAGCTCATCGCGCTGGCCACGCTCTGCGCGGGCATCGCACTCGGCTCGAGCGGCTGCTCGTCGATTGGCGCAGCGAGCGGCGCCGCAGCGGCAGCGGCCACTGGCATCGTCACGGCGAATCCCGCCGTGGGCATCGGCGTGGGCATCGCCGTGCAAGCGGCCACCGACGAAGCCGTCGGCCGCTTCATGAAGAGCATGCACGCAGACCAGCAGGAATTGATCGCCGAAACCGCCGGCCGCCTGCCCGTGGGCGGCATGGACCTCTGGCGCATCAAGCACCAGCTGCCCGTGGAGAACGGCCACGGCCAGGTGCGCGTGACGCGCGCGTTCTCCAACGCGCTCACGCTCTGCAAGGACTTCGTGTTCTCGGTGCAGGACGGCGACAAGGGCGACTCGCCCGAGCAGTGGTTCACCGCGAGCGCGTGTCAGGACCAGTCGGGCTGGAAGTGGGCCACGGCCGAACCTGCGGTGGAGCGCTGGGGCACGCTGCAATAGCCGTTTTTATCCGCAAACGAAAAACGGTCGCAGGGCTAACTCGCCTTGCGACCGTTTTTTTATGCTCGCGACCTGCGCAGCGCTCAGGACTCCACGTCTTCGAGACTGAAGATTTCCGACTGGTCGTTGTACGAGAAGATCTCGCCATAGCGGCCCCAGTCGATCACGGTGTCGAGCGTCTCTTCCGCCGCGCCGTCGGAGAGAAAGTCCTCCAGCTCCTGCTCGAAACGCACGCGCGGCGCGCGATGGCCCGGGCGTTCGTTGAGCACCTTCTTGATGCGCGCCGCGAGCGGCACATGCCGCAACAGATGCTCGGCGAACATCATCTTGCGCTCCTGCGTGCCGAATTCCGCGAACACGCGCGCGGGTGGCGTGAGCAGCACGTCGCCTTCGCGCACGTCGGCGAAACCGAGGTTCTGCAGCACTTCCGCGATCGGGAACAGGTCGTCCACTTCCAGATGCAGCGAGCGCGCGATTTCCGGCATGTCGGCGCGGCCGTGGTACGGCGCGGCCGCGAGCGTTTCGATCAGACCGGCCATCAGGTTGGTCGACACGCGCGGCAGCCAGCTGCCGAGTTCGAGCCCCTTCTTCGTGGTTTCGCCGGTCTGACGCGCGGTCATCTTCGCGTAGATGTCGTCCACAAGCTTGCGGAACACCGGGTCGAGGCGGTTGCGCGGATGCTTGAACGGCACCTTGATCTCGGCCACCACGCGGCCCGGATTCGACGACAGCACCAGAATGCGGTCGCACATGAACACCGCTTCCTCGATGTTGTGCGTGACGATCAGCACCGACTTGATCGGCAAGCGGCCTTGCGTCCACAGGTCGAGCAGGTCGGTACGCAGCGTTTCGGCCGTCAGCACGTCGAGCGCGGAGAACGGCTCGTCCATGAGCATCAGCATCGGGTCGACCACGAGCGCGCGCGCGAAACCCACGCGCTGACGCATGCCGCCCGAAAGCTCACGCGGGTAGGCGTTTTCAAAGCCGTCCAGACCGATCAGGTCGATGGCCGCCAGCGCCCGTTCACGGCGCTCGCGCGCGCCGACGCCCTGCGCTTCGAGGCCCGCTTCCACGTTCTGCAGCACGGTGAGCCACGGGAACAGCGCGAAAGTCTGGAACACCATCGCCACGCCTTCGGCCGGTCCTTCGAGCGGCTTGCCGCGCCAGGTGACGTCGCCGGAGGTCGGCGAAATCAGGCCCGCGATAATGCGCAGCAACGTGGACTTGCCCGAGCCCGAGCGCCCTAGCAGCCCGACGATCTCGCCCTCGCGCAGCTGAAGGTTGGCGTCGTCGAGCACGAGCAATTCGCCCTGGGACTTGTTGAAGCCCCGGCACACGTCCTTCACGTTCAGAATTTCTGCGCCGAGGCGCGGCGGATTCGGAGCCGTCTGCACATCGCCGTGCGCGGCGCTCAGCGTCTTGGGGTTTTGCATCGCGTTACCTTCGATCATTCGTTGTTCGATCAGTCGTCGATCAGTCGAGCCGCAGACGGGACTCGGCATACGTGTACAGCGGGCGCCACAAGAGGCGGTTGAACAGCGTGACGAAGAGCGACATCACGGCAATGCCGAGAATGATCTTCGGGTAGTCGCCGGCCGCCGTCGTCTGCGCGATGTAGGCGCCAAGGCCGTGCGCGACGACCTTCGTGTCGCCCCACTGCACGAACTCCGCGACGATACTCGCGTTCCACGCGCCGCCCGAGGCCGTGATGGCGCCCGTGATGTAGTACGGGAAAATGCCCGGGAGCATGGCCTGGCGCCACCATTGCCATCCGCGGATATGGAAGTTCTTCGCGGCTTCCTTGTAATCGTTGGGATAGGCGCTGGCCCCTGCAACTACGTTGAACAGGATATACCACTGGGTGCCGAGCACGATGAGCGGTGACAGCCAGATGTCAGGATTGAGGTGAAAGCGCACGATCACGATCACGAACACCGGAAACAGAAGGTTCGCCGGGAACGCCGCGAGAAACTGCGCGAGCGGCTGGACCTTCTCGGCGAGCGCGGGGCGCAAGCCGATCAGCACGCCGAGCGGCACCCAGATCACCGAGGCGATGGCGATCAGCAGCAGCACGCGAAAGAGCGTGATGAAGCCGAGACCGACCACGTGCCACACGTCGTCGAGCGTCACGCCCGTGCGCACATATGCCACCACGCGCCACACCACGAACACGGTCAGCGCGATCACGAGCACGGCCCACACGGCGTCGCCAATGCGAGCGCGCAAGCCGCCGCGTCCGCGCGCCACGGGCGCGGCGAACGTCACGTTCGGAAACGACGGCAGCTGGATCGGCATGCGCGCGGCCTTGGCGAAGAGCCAGCCGAGCGGCACGAGCAGTTGATGAATGAGGTGCGTGCGGCGAATGAGGTCGAGCAGCCACGACTCCGGCGCATCGCCCGAGCTCGTGTTCTCCATGCGGAACTTGTCGGCCCACGCCACCAGCGGGCGGAACAGGAACTGGTCGTACGCGAGGATCACGACGATCATCGTGAGGATCACCCAGCCCACCGCGTGCAGGTTCTTTTCCGCGATCGCCTGGGCCAGATACGCGCCGATGCCCGGCAGCGTGATCGTGTTGTTGCCCACCGTGATCGCTTCGGAAGCCACCACGAAGAACCAGCCGCCCGACATCGACATCATCATGTTCCAGATGAGGCCCGGCATCGAGAACGGCACTTCGAGCTTCCAGAAGCGCTGCCACGCGGTCAGGTGAAAGCCGCGTGAGACTTCATCGAGATCGCGCGGCACCGTGCGCAGCGACTGGTAGAAACTGAACGTCATGTTCCAGGCCTGGCTCGTGAAGATCGCG